>CAZWVK010000127.1:0-7101 GCA_964636785.1 uncultured Pseudobdellovibrionaceae bacterium
GAAGAAAGGAGACAGCTAAGATGACGGTAATTCTTTTATTCATATTCATTTAATATTTCATTTCATCAATAAGTTGGACAGCTTTTAGCGCGAGATCCAGACCTTTCAAGTCCCCATCTTGCAGCTAAACTGTCATGAGGGTTTGAAGATAGTGTTCCGGAAAGCCCTGCCGCAACCACATGACCAAGTGAAACTGAAACTCCGGCATTAAGCTCACAATAAGAAGTCGACTTCCCTTGCATGATCTGTGTTGTGATACGAGCGTATTTGCCATTGCCAAGTCGGTTTTTTGATCGCAGATTATAGTAGGCATTTACTAAATCCTCAAAATTTCCAATCAAACGCTTATCTCTAGAGGGCGTTGAATAGTCATCATATTCTTTGGCGTTCATACATTGTCGACCTTGCTGAGTGATCTTTTTAAGTTGAGCAAGACCTTCATTCACAGCGACCACTCTCTCTTTGGTTCCTGCGCAAACAGAAAGAAGTAGACGTTCTAATAGTTCTTCTGAACTTTCACCACGAGTGGACATTCGTTTTTGCATCTCAGAGCGCCAGGATCTGTAAGGGATATTATACTGCTCAAGGCTATACCCGCTCACCTGCCAAGCTGGCTTTTTTAGTTCATTGATAGGCTTGAAGTTTCTAAATCCAGCATGAGTTTCCGGCTTTAATCCATTTGGAAATGTAAAACCCATAGTTGGATATTCAAGACGCTCAAACATCACCGTCTTTGCAGGACGAGAGGAGAATAAAAGATAGGGCACACCAGTTGGAAGGAATTTTTTTACAGTCCAGGCATGATGGCTCTTTTCATCAGTTAATAAAAAGGAGCCGGAAGTTAAATCATTGCGATTCACACGTGGAGGATAGCTGTCGCGAGGAAGAGACTTTGTACTTGTGACACCGTAAAGATACGCGACGAACGCTCGCTTTCTTTGCTGAGAAGTCATTCCATCAAATCTTGTCATTCGATTTGAGATTATGTTTCCACTTCCAGTTGGATCATTGATCGCAAAAGGAAGTCCATTCTCAGCGGCAAAAATCGCGCGCATCGCATACACCAGATCCGCACAGTCCATTTTTAAGCCCTTATAGGCATTGTTCTGAGTGAAGTAATTCTTATTCCACTCGGTCGCAACCCAATGCTCATAGGCCTTTTCCCATTTTGACGACCACTGATTCCTCGTCTCCCAAACAGCTGCGTCTGATGGTGACACCGTCCATATCGAGATAACAGCAACCATCGTCTGAATTGATTTTTTCATAAATTCCTCACTCCTTATTTACATTCCTTCAACCAACATAATATTAGGATCACAGTAACCGCCGAATTGTGGATAGCCATCGTTAAATCCGTCATGAGCTTCCGAGTAATAGGTATCCTCAATACAGCGAATGGTCACAGGTTGTCCATGATCCGTATAAAGATTACGACCCTTAGACGTCTTTTTACGATCCACCTCATACAAGGCTCCCCCCATAAAACTCGACAAAGCCTGATTGTCCCCGGCCAAAAGCTGATTGAGTGACGCCGCCGCAGAATTTCTGATTTCTTTAGAAAACCAATGAATTGGAATTCGAACACCTTTTTTAAGGGCGTCAGGTGAAATATAACCATCTTTTTCAAAGCACTGAGGGAAGAGTGCATTTGGAAACAAGGCCCATAACTCATTGGCTGCAATCGGTTCTGCTTTAAGTCCGAACTCTAAAATGTGAGTGCGGCCCTTGAAGTAATCATCCGGATTCATCCATCGATTGTTCACATACATTTCAAAGGTGTGAACGGCCATTCGAATGTCGTTTCTGAAATCGGTATGCACTCCACGCTCTACAAATCTCTCCTTTAGGCGAATAGCAAAAGTCTTTGGTGCATCACCTTCATTGAACTGAGTGAGTCGACCGTTGATCACTGGATAATAGGTCGCAAGTGCATTTGGAGTCATGGCTTGTTGGACCACTCTCACATAGCCGCTTTTGACCTCACCGTAGCGATATTCATTCAGCGCCTCAGATGCATCACCGACTTTGAGTCCTCCATTGTTTGGGTGATAATAATTCCTATAGGAGGACAAAATCTTCACATTGCTTGCTCGGTTTAAGAATTGATCCGGATTCGCTTCGAAATGGTGATCAAGGTATTCGGGATCTGATTCGGCGAGACGTCCTTCATCTTTTGACATCCCCAAAACAACAGGAAGCCTTTTAACCATGCTGTCATATCGGGACTTGTAGACCATATAACTTCGATCGGAACGCTTTCTAAGATTGAAATATTCGGTATTCTCAGAATAAAAGCAGCTTGTTATTCGGTGATTCATATGACCAACCAGGTGAGGAAACCAGGCATTGTACTGACTGTCGGTGCTCGCAGCTCCTGTGAAATCACCAAGATAACGATGACCAAATTCCTTAAATCTTTTAGTCTGTGCGCGGTTACGAATCGATAGCGCGATGATGTCTCTTTGACAGCTGACAGCGTGAGGATGAAAAATTTCTTTCGTGAGATTCTGAATTTTTCTTGGATCGAAAAGATGACCTTCATTTTGTGCTTCACCGATGATCGTTCGAGCGACTATATCCACATGCTGAGCGTTGCGAGCCACCTGTTGGGCTCTTTTATCTTTCTTTGATGCAACAAATACTTCCCATTTTTTTAAGAGAGCATCACGGCCCGAACCGCTCGCTGTGCAAATCGAGTTATGAAACTGCCTCAAAGCCCGATCAATTGTGAGTGCTCCATCTTCCCCTTCGTACCTCTGACGAAGCGCAGGAATGAGTTTTTCGTACTGCTCCGAAAGCTCCTTTAAATTTTCAATTGGCTGAATGGCCTGAAGAAGACTATCAATTCGCAAATGCCCTTCAATTTTAGAATCTCCAAAAAAGTTTGGCACCGTTTTGAATTTGACTAAGGTCGAAACAATTGAGGCATCATTCGTCGAATATCCGTTCTTTTGAGAATCAAAATAGTGCTTCTTTTGAAGTTCTACTGTTACGATTGTGGCAACATCTAAATACTTTCCTGTTTCGACTCCATCTTTAGTCAGAATTGCCACGGGATTTTTATCATCGACAACGAAATAATAGCTTTTGTCCTCATGCAGGTCTCGGGGAAGCGCAACACCAGCGATGATTTGTTTGGCCAATGTCGAATTCATATCAAAAAAATGTCTTACGGAATCGAACCAGCCTTGTCGCAGATGTTTATTTTTCAAATAGGCTTCTGTTAAGAGTGGATCACCCCAAGAAAAAGATTCTTTTTGGTTCTCGACTTCTTTTGCAGTCTTAAGTCCTTCCAAAAACCTTTGAATGGAAGAAGTCGTGCCCACCGAATTCACCCACACGATCTGTCTTTTGCCACCTGGAACTGTAGCTTCAACACCTAAGTAAACTTTGGATTGGCCATTCGTGGTTATTCGGTCCATGGAGCGAAGATGTATCTTGCTCAATTGATCCGTAAGGACATTACGGCCGTTTATAATCAAGATATTCTCATTGAGGTCTTGGTAAACGCGGTAATTGGGTTTGAAAACTTCAGAGCTGGAATAAGAGCGAAGGTTCGACGCTTGAACCTGAAATGCGTAAACAAATACACTCAGCAAAATGAGGCTGAAGCTATTCGTCTTGCTCATCCCTCTCCTCTTCTTCAAGCAATGCCACTGGAATATCTCCGGAATTCACAGACTCAATAATCTCTTCGACAGACACCTCTCTCGGAGCCGGTGTTGGAATAGGAACATCTTTCATTTCAAGATTTGCAAGAATATCGCGAACTAAAAGATCTGAAGCCTGTCTTTGAAATCCCTTATTACAAAAGATATGGGCGCCACGACGCTCTTTGGATTTGCATCTCCAACCTGGATTGACATAGGTTGCGTGGTAATTGGTATAGCCATTAGGACCTGAGTTCACAGCAATCCTTGCGGACTTGACCACCTGTCTTAAAACCGACCCATTTGGAATGTTGTCGGGTTTTCCATCATGGGTCCAACTGAACTGAGACTTTTCCCAAACCACTCCACACATTGTATCCGGATATCTGCGGTCTAAAACCCTAGTAATCATTGTTTGAGCGACATCCACCTGCTCTTGCTGTGACTCTCCCCTTGCTTCGAAATAAATCGAGCAGACCAAGCATTTGAGGGGATTTTTATCGGTGGGCTTACAGCTTAAAGCTCCTCGCGGATAGATATCAGCTTGAGCAAGCCCTGAGAAAGCCAAACCTAGGAACAATAGAACACTCAACTTCAATTCTCACCTCCAGCATTTTTGCACCCAGAATTTCGAATGCAAAACTTTCACCCTTTGAGGGAAGCTTAAAAACCTCATGAGATCACAGCGAACGAAGAGGAATGTTTAGGTCTTTAACAATGGCCAAAATTTGTCATTCCTTTACGATTTGGAGTCCTACGGTTTGCTTGACAAGACGACCTCTAGCAGACCACATTGGCCTTCACGCGAAGGAGATTTCAGAATGTCGTACGAGTTTTACAAGGTTTTTCATATTCTATCTATTTTGATTCTTTTTGTTTCTCTCGCTGGCTATCTCTATACATTGAAAAGATCATTCGCCATCATTCATGGACTCGCCATGCTATTCATATTGGTCAGCGGATTTGGATTGATGGCACGTCTTGGACTCGTAACTGGAATCCCAACATGGGTGTGGATTAAAATCACAATGTGGTTTTGTCTTGGCGCTGTTATGGCCATTATCAAACGAAAATGGCTCCCCTCGAATATTCAAGTGGCGATTTGGCTTGCGCTGGGCTATGTCGCCATTTTTTCAGCGATCATAAAGCCCTTTTTGGGTTAAGGTTTATTTTTAAATCAGGCGGTAAGCTTTCAGCTGTGTGACGAGCGTGTGCACAATGGTTTTACCAACTACAACACTTGGAATGGTGGCTATCACTCCCCATACTCCAAACAGTATGGAAGAAATAGAAAGAGAAATGATCACGACCAAAGGGTGGAGATTCACAGCACGCCCTAAAACAATGGGTGCAAACAGCACATTATCCAAAATCTGAACAACTGAGATTACAATCAAAGAAGCCACAGGTAAAGATTCCAAACTCACAAATAGCAAAACAGGGTCAATGCTTTCGGCAATCAAAGCATAACTAAATACAGCAAGCGCACCAACCGTAGGACCCAAAAATGGAACTGCATTTAAAACTCCACAGAGCAAAGCCAATAGGATCGCAACTGGAAGCGGAAAGCCAAGAAGAGCGAGTCCAACGAATGTGGAAAACCCAACCAAAGAACACTCCATAGCGGTTCCACGAAGATAAAGCCCCAAGGCCTCATCGAGACGATCAAGCAACGTAAGGGTCACTTCAAAATAAGAGTTCGGAACTAACCCGACGAGGAATTTTCGAATCTGCCCGTTATCAAATATTAAAAATAAGAAAACAAGCGGACAAATCATCCAAAGAGATAAGGTGTAAAGTAGAAATGTCGGGCTTTCAGAAGAGGGCTCCGAATTTTTTATCTCACCGCTTTCTGAAAACTCCAAAACAGCGCTAGGTGTGCGATTGGGACCGTTATCATTTTTTCTTTTTAAATTTTGAAGATGATAAGCGTAGTATTTCTCACTGAAATCATTACTGGACCCAATACGATGCTTCTCTAGCCAATCCATTTCCTCTGGTGTCAACTCTAAAAGAGAACTGACTGAAAGAACCGCTGGCTCTATTTCCTTTCCAATCATTTTAACTGGCGCGAAAAGATCTTCCTTTTTGAAAAACTCTTCAAACTTCTCATTCAGTTTGTAATTGAGGCGGATCTTCAGCTCCAATTCTTCTCTCTCAGTGGGAAGAAAGCTTTTCACTTTTATAACGACCAAAGATGTCGCGATGAGAATAAATGAAAATGCGAGGACAACCCCCATCTCATGGGGAAGCCATGAAAAGTGAAACCAATTCTTTAAGGGTCTAAAGACATAGGCAAGAATCACTCCGACTAAAATAGGCGGCAAGAGCATGGATACGGACCAAAGCGTATAGCCACAAAGCAATAACCCTAGAATCAATCCACTAATAAGAACTTTTCTCATCAAGAAACTGCCTTAATCGTTGATTCTGAATCACGAATGAGCTCATTTGTCTTTTTCAAACGATCACCAACCAAGGTCGCAAGTGAACGGAAGACAAGGCTAGATGCCTGAGGATCCACTTGGATCATCTTGTTTAAGTCGGATCTGTAGAGAGCGATGGTTTTTGTGTCCCTCAGTGCCTTTGCTGAAGCCGAGCGGGGTGAATCATCCAAGAGTGCAAGCTCACCAAAGAAGTGTCCTTTCTCAAGCTTAGCAAGGATGTAGTTTTTCCCATCTTCGAAAAGCTCAATCTCAACCTGACCCTCAAGCACAATAAAAAGAGCAGCTCCTGGCTGGCCTTGTGAGAAGATATATTCTCCAGCTTCGTAATTTCTTTCAAAAACAATGTCGTCTAGTCTTCTGAGTTGCCAGTAAGAAAGATCTTTGAAGAATGGAAGCCCTCTTAGAAATTTGAGCTTTTCCTCATTAGGTCCGCCACTCCATTTATTTAAAATTTGCCAAAAAATTTTTTCGGAACGAAGACGCTTCATCATGTAGATATATCGGAACTTGAAATTAGAAGATTAAGATGCTTTCACTCGCTCACGCGCACGTTTCGCAATCTGACTCGCCTTTTGTCGCGCTTTCTCAAAATGTTCGCTAGACGTAATCGCTTTTTGATCTCGCGTTTGCTGTGAAGCCATATACCGCATTTGCACTACGCGCTCTTTAGACGGGGGATGAGTGCTCATAGCATCTTGAAGCGAACTTAGAACAGGAACATTGTTTCTCTTTGAGCTTTGCTCCATTGCAAGAAGCTTCTCGTAAAAAAGACCCACCCGGTCTTTATCATAGCCAGCCCTTACGCTGGTTCTAAATCCAATGCGATCCGCTTCCATTTCATCTTCTCTGGAGTTGGCCATAAACGCATACTTTTGAACCAAAAGACCTCCGCCCGCACCTGCAGCAGCGCCCAGCTGCAAAGCCTGCATCTGACATTTTGCATCCTTTGGTTTACACGCCAGTCGTCCGAGCCCAAAACCAGCTGCGGCCCCAAGAACTCC
>CAZWVK010000128.1:0-7056 GCA_964636785.1 uncultured Pseudobdellovibrionaceae bacterium
CTCTCCGCGAGTCATAAAAAAGACAAACAATAGAAAGCCTACAATACCTAGCATCCATTTATTTTTTGGATCTTTCTTCAGCCACTCTTTAAAAAGAAGAACTAAAGCATTTAATCTTGATTTAAAGTCATTCATAGCTACCTCTTTTTTCCTTTATCCAAGGCTACGAGCTGTGAATTTTGATCACACAACTTAGCCCTCCAAATGCTTGAACCCGGATCTCCAAGAATTGTTATGACACTTGATCCTTTGGACTTTAAAACTTCGCTCTCTAAGTGTTTCAGCTCTGGCTTTGATAAATCTCGACGAGTAAAATAGATACGATGAGGAAAAAGCTTAAAATCACTTTTAGACGAGTTTAAAAGTTTCACCTGAAAAACCTTGTAGCCCAATCCTTCAATTGATCTTAAAATAGTGGCACTAACTCCGCGTCCACTACAGTTTAGTCTTGAGCCAATTTTTCTTTCCTTCATTCCAAATGGAATCTGACCAAGGAGAATAGACTTCATCACATCAAGCTCACTTACGAACTTTTCATCACCTTTAGAATTTAGGTTTGGAATTTTCTCAGGTCTAAAATCATAGGAGAGCGCAAGTCCATCATCCTTTGAAATCGTAAATTTTGCCCTGATAATAGAGCGATCCTGAAGGACAATCTCAACTTGTTGACTTCCCTTAGTTCTTCTAGGGTGAATTTTAAGTTCTCTAAAATCAGCCTGTCCATTCTTACCCTTTGCAGCCTCAATGCTAAAAAGAGTTGCATTGTCGAAGCGATAGACAGGCTTTGGAAACCGTAGGTAGGTTGGTCTAAGTCCAAGTCTTGGATTTAATGGATCAATCATCTCCCATTTGATCGAAATATTTTTAGTGCCATTTCCAAAATACACCACACTAGCTTTTGCTAGAGTTGGAAACAGAAGGTTTAAAAAAATAATTACTCTCAACATTTAAAAACCTCCTGAAACTCGTCTTTTTACTTCTGCAATGTCTTTAATTGGACCTTGTTCAATATTGAAAAGCTCTAGCTGCCAAAAGTTGTCTTCTTTTTTAACAACAACAGCCCCCTCAAGAAGAAGATACTCTTCACGGATCTTTCCAACCTCATCACCATACATGGGCTTTACACGCACCTTAATAAGAGCACTTATGACTTTTCCCTTGGTGGAAACGTCCACATCTTTCATGTCGAAGCTGACTGTTTGAGACATTTCCTTACTTTTAATAACGGATCTGAGTTGAGAAGAATCAGCCCAAAACTTTACCTTAAGATCATCAGTCATTACGTCACGCATTAGTTCAAAATTAAAATCGACATTTGCGTAATCAATGTTTCCCAAAAGACTGACGTAAGATGAAATCTTCCAGTAAAGTGCAGCCGGAGAAATTTTCCCCGGCTGCACTTCGGTTACTTGCTCAACTCGGCTTGGAATCAAAGTCACAACGCGCTCATCCAAGCGGGAAGAAAAACTTAAAACTAAGTAAGAAAGCATTAGAAGAAGAGCGAAAAGTCCCAAAATCGCAGCATCCTTAGTAACCTCAATTCGCTTTTTTGCCACTTCGACCGCAATGTAATTGGGAATCTTTTTTAGTCTCGCTTCTGTTAAGTCTTTTAACTTAATCTTTGTTTTTCTCTTCTGCGCTCCTTTTTGAACAAAATCGACAACCCTGTACTGAAGGTTCTTTAATTCATTAAGAGCTGTTTGATTTAATGCCGATAAGTTCACAAGCACCTCCTTTTTTATCGAGCCAACGAATACGATTGTTTCTCAAGGCTATGGGGAGTAACCTTTATCCCTAAACGACGGTTCAAAGTTGGGCCATCAATGACCGAAACACACTGGTCATCAAGATTCACGACCAATCCTTTGTATCTGGAGTCATAATTGATAGCTCCTTTAGGACCGACAAATACCTTTCCATCTCGCTCGCCCAAAACTTTCAAACGAACCTTTGAGTCCACAGGGTCATTTCCCTCAAAAACAGGGGCTGACATAATGGACTTTTCAACTTCGGATGCCTGTTGAATATTTAGCTTTAAATGCTTATCCATAAAGCCACCCTTTAGAAGAAGAGTGTGTTTGTCATCAAGATGGATGAAGATGTTTCCACGATCATTGCTAAAACCAATATCTTTAAGAGCAACATATTTCTTGCCCTTTAGCTCACCAGTAATTTGAACAGGAACGTCAACAAACTTGACCTCTTGTTTTTCTTTTTCCATTTTGACGACGTTTTGCTTCTCTTTCGTCATGCCCTTAGCTTCTTTTGCTAATGTTTCTTTTTTCTCCATTGCTTTTACCTCCCTTATAGGTTTGCAATTTTTTTCCATTCTCCGAGCACTCGAAACCCTAAAGTTTCCAGATGACACCGCTCATCCAGACGAACCAGATCCCATGCGTGGAGATGCCTCTCACTTAGTTTTTTATCTTCGCCACTTAAATTTAAAATTTTCTCTTGATACTTTGTTGCAGGGAAATCATGGTGGCCAAATTGCTTCATATCATCAATGACCTCTAGGACCCCAGAAGACACCAAAATGGCATGACAATCTCTGCACCTAAAGCCTGGAATGTCACAAATCAAACCACCTTCCTTTTTTGTTACCAGCAGATCAAAAAAGATGAACTCAAGCTCTCTTCCATTACACATTTCACACACATCCAAAAAACGACTTAACCCTGACACTTTCTCTACCCCCCTTAGACAATCAGTTTTGCTTTTCCATTTACACCCAAAAAATTAGGAATCTTCACAGGAGTAAAACGACTCACTTTGTGAATAAAAAAACCTTTTGGTATTTTCTCTCGAAACGGCGGCCACACGAAAACTAGGCATGACAAAATCACAAGAAGAAGCATTGGGCGTGTGTCAATAATTCCAAAGTAGAGAAAGAAGAACATTCCAATTAAGGCTTCTTTAAGCTCTAAGAAATCAAATACCATCGTTGGCTCAGATAAGACCTTATTGGTTTGTTTCCCGTGCTCACGCTTGATCTTTTGATAGTCATACATTTTTGAGTTCCCTCAACTCATAAATCACTTGTGCCCCAAGAACGGAGTCGCCACCTTTTCGCCTGACCTCATTTACAATTTTTGGTACAAGCAGAATTAAAATGACCGCTGCAAATCCTAAAATGAACATGACAAAATGTGATCTGATAAGCCCTATGCAGCCGATGATCCCAAATACACCAGCCGCAAAGGGGGCAAGCCACGCAAAAGTGATCGTATCAGCCGTTTTAAATAGACTTCCCACAGTTTCAAGATCACCTGATAAATCCTCACCACTGATATTCATTGCCGACGCCGTTGAAGACATCCAAAAGACTATGACAAATAAAATTGCCACCAAAATGACCTGAATATCTGAATTTTTCTTAAATTTGTCGAAAATAGACAAAGCAACTCCTTTCCTCAAAAAACTTTTTGAAAATTTTTTTTATTTTTATTTACTTTTTGTACTTTTACGTTTTCTTTACTCGCTCAATAATACTTAATATTTCTTCAGCATTCTTTTTCCCAACCACCTTAAAAGCTTGCTTCGATTCATCCTCAAAAATCATAAGCATAGGAACTGCCGATATTTTTAAAACCGACATCTCACTCGCTGATGCTTTCACCCAAGGGACACTTAACCCCAGAATCTCATTTTCATCTGCATCAAGACGAACAGCCTCTACATAAACCCCATTACTAGCTAGCTGATTGACGACTTGATACATTCCCTTACAAGAAGGGCATTTTGAATCGAAATAAAAGACCATTCTGTAGTTTTTAAGTTTTTCATAAACCTCCTTTGAAGAACTTTTGCCCCTTTCAATAATTGGATTTGAAGAAACTCCTTTTAAACCAAGCACATTCATTCGCTTTTCGTTGTATCTTACTAAAAGTCGATTCTTCTTTTTCTTCCACTCTTCAAATAAAAGGATATTTTTTGCCGTTGGTCTTCTAACAACTTCCAAAAAGGGAGCTGGAGGCAGATAATCTCCTTCACGAAAAAACTCGTCTTTCTCTTCATCAAGATAATTGTCCCATTTAAAGCTTTGAGGTTCAGAGTCCTTTGAAATCTTATTCTCTACTGGCTCAATCACTTTTTTCTCAATTTTTTCCTCATCAAAATATTTGATAGGCTTGTCGAAAAACTGAGCTAAAGAAGAATCTGCCCAAAATACTATAAATAATAAAAATGTTTTCATAATCCCACCACATCATAAGGAGAGATCACACCCATACAGGCATACTCTTTCACGCAATCCTTTAAAGATCGAAAGTTAGGAGTGATTTTTCCTTTTATATTTTCTCTAATAATTTCATTTGTTATTGTCTCTGAGATAATTTGACGACCAATAACTCCCTTAAAACATCTTGGGTTTTCACAGCCATCAAAATTTTGCTCAAAAAGTTCAACTCCAAGGTTAACAAGTCCCAAAAACTCTTCCTGAACTTCAGGATCATTAAATTCTTCAACTGGTTTTTTGCAAAAAGGGCAAAGCTTCTTTTTTAAAGTAAGGGCTGACACCATCTCCAGATTTTCTAATAGAATGTCTCTTTCGACCCCCATACCACTAAGTCTAGTGATCGCACCTAGAGCATTGTTGGTGTGAAGTGTGCTAAACACCAAATGACCCGTAGATGAGGCTCTCATTGCCAAATGAGCTGTTTCCTCATCTCGTATTTCGCCAACCATAATCACATCAGGATCAAGCCTAAGACTTGATCTTAAAGCCTCAGAAAAGGTGATATTACTCTTATTCACATCAATTTGCGAAATCCCATGCCCCTCGTATTCGACAGGATCTTCAATAGAAATAATTTTCTTTTTGTCTCGATCCATCGACATGAGTGCAGAAAAAAGAGTCAAAGATTTTCCACTTCCAGTCTGACCACAAAGAAGAATCAGACCATTTTTCTTTTTCATGGCTCTTTGAAGTGGTTCGGTAAACACATGATCGGCCCCAAGGGTTTCAATTCTTGCATCTTTAATCTTTGAAGAGTCAATAATTCGACAAACTATGGTTTCTCCAAGAGCTTCAGGGGAATATTCTGAGCGCACCTTTATTTTAAGATTTTCAAAATACTTTGAACCACTACAAGGGCGACCCACTACAGATAGAGGAAGTCCTACCTCACTTCGCACCTTAATCATAACTGATTGAATATGACTCTTTTCAACACAAGTGATCTCTTCTAGATCACCATTTACTCTTAGCCTTACCACAAGACCTCTTTCCTCAACATCAAAGTGAATGTCACTAGCAGTTAGACTTCGTGCCTTTTCTAAGGTGGACATAAAAAACTTATCAAATGGTCCAACTATTCTTTGATAATCACTTTTTTCTTTTTTGAGGGGAGTCACAACGGGAGTTCGTTTAATACTTGAAACGCTCTTTAAAACACGCTCCTGATCCTCAGTGATCAAACGAATTTCTGAAAATCTTTTTTTGATTTCGATTTTTTCAATCCGCTCATCTCGAAACTCTTTTAAAAAAAGAATGGATTCTCCGAGTAAGTACCCATAACTTGATCTATCAAGCTCGATGATCTCAATTCTTTCTCCTTTATTTTCAACGTGCTTAAGAATTGAGTCCTCAAACTGAATTTTTAAATATTTTGCCAAAAACTCGTTAAGCTGCTCTTGAGAAATATACTTTAAAGAAACAAGAACCCTTCCAATTTTTTGGCGAGAAAGTTCCTGTACACTTAGTGCTTCTTCAAGCTGTTCGCGTTTAATTAGATTGTTTGAAATTAAGTATTCGCCAAACATTTACTCAGCTCCTTGGCACATAGATACAAGTGCTGCTTTTGAGGCTTCCGTTGTTGCCACTGATTGCAAATCCTTGCAGCAACTAACTCTCTTCCAAATGGCAAACAAGAAGGTTTGATGGTCTTTTCCCAAAAGACGTCCTCTTTCATTGCCTTGCTTTATGACTTCAACTTCCCCAAGGGACTTTCCTTCACGAAAGCAACTGGACGAATTGGGATAAACTAGACTCCATTTTTCATCAGGACTTGAAGGCATCGTTTTGTAGACTTCAGAAGCAATGCTCTTGATTCTTTTTGCTGCAAGGAGTGCCGCACCCATTGAGCTTGAACTCTCAATAAAGCCCGTTCTAGGAAGTAATACACCCCATCCACCACATATATCTGAAGTGGTCGGTGGAAACATATTTAGACCCTTTAAGGGAAACCCGCAGCCAGCAGAACCTAGACCAAAGCCTGATGGCATATCGCCCGTAGCAGCGGCATTGACCATACCTTTTTTAAAACATGCAGGGATTGCGGCCTTCCATGCTAAAAACATAGGCTGTTTTAAATCAGCAATCCCACTTTTCCAGCTTTCAATGTGCTCTGAAATGGCGTCAAAACACATTTTTTCCATTTTGTTACCACCGCAAGCCATTCCCTGATAAACCACTGCACTCAAAGGCACTTGGATGACTCTTGCTTGAAAGAAATAACTTCCAAGTTCTTCTCCACCAAAACCAGTTACACTTTCAATCGCTGATCCAAGCTGAAGGGCTGCTCCAGGCATCCCCATAAAAAAGCTTTTTTGAGGAGCTGTGGTCACTTCAATAAACGACTGTGGAAAGTAGTATGAATGACTTGCACAAGGGCGGGGGGGTGTACCACACATACACCCAGAGGTTGTGTGCTGCATACAACTTGTAAAACTTGGTGCTTTGACCGCAGAACACACCGTTGGAAAACCAAACGATTTAGGTACAAAAAACAGCACCAAACAAACGGCAGCAGCTTTTCTCGTTAGTTCCAAAACTTTTTCATGTGTAATCCGCATGGTTTTTAAATAAAGTGGCTTAAGACCAATTTTTTCGACAAAAAATGAGTCCACTCCATTAAAGAAAAACCCTACGGCTTCATTTGATTTTAAATTGCTCAAAGTTTCTCCCGTAATACGAGGAACTTTTTGAACATTCTTGTTTAATGACTGACTCACTGTGGGCTTTGATGTTGTAAGAAGACCATTAAAGATATTCTTTATTGGTTTTGATCCAGACTCAGAATAACTTTTGCTTTCAATGACCTTTTCAACTTCACC
>CAZWVK010000129.1:0-6879 GCA_964636785.1 uncultured Pseudobdellovibrionaceae bacterium
CTGCACATGAAGCGCTTCTTCATAGAGCTGTCTTGAAAGATAAAGTCTCGCTTCGGGCGAGTTGACGTGTTTATAGAGATTCAAAACTAGGTTGTTTCCAACAATAGAATCTCCAGTTGCAAAAAATGCGACCAGACGATGAATAAGAAAGCGCTCTGGAGCCGTTAATTTTTTATTTAAATCAACAATGTCCGAGCTGAAATCCACTTCATCAACAGTCCAGGTGTTTTTAATTCCGTTTTTATACATTTCGTAAAAAACGGGATACTTCATTGGTCTCAATGTTAAATCGAATCCGGGATTAAGTAACATAACTATTCATCCTCCTTGATGGTGTGGGTCATTGAAGTCATCACTGGCACGCCTCACAAATTTCTGGATTCTCAAGTGAGCAAACAAGCGCTTCTTGTTCGGTGTAAACCTTCGCAGGTGTGGCCGTATTTTTTGTCGTCACTTTTGCAATCTTGGTCGCTGGGCGAGAGCGCAAATAATAAGTGGTCTTAATTCCTTGCTTCCAAGCATACATATACATACTTGAAAGTTTTCCGATATTTGGACTCTCAATAAAAAGATTCAAGGACTGGCTTTGATCAATATAAGCTCCGCGTGCAGCTGCAAGATCAATAAGAGCTTTTTGTGGAACTTCCCAAACTGTTCTAAATAAAAGTTTAATGTCTTCGGGAATCTCTTCAATCTCTTGAACCGAACCTTCGGCGGATTTGATCTTGCTGCGAATATCTTCGGTCCAAAGTCCACGCGATTTCAAAGCTTCAACCAGATACTTATTCACCTGAATAAACTCACCAGACAAAGTCTCTCTCTTAAAGAGGTTTGAGATTTGCGGCTCGATCGCCTCATAGCATCCACAAATAGATGCAATGGTCGCTGTTGGAGCAATTGCAATCAATAGCGAATTTCTAAGGCCGATGGTTTTGATCTTACGCTTGAGTTTTTCCCAGCGCTCCATATCACTTGGAACCACTCCCCAAAGATCGAACTGAAGAACGCCTTGTGCGGCTTTGGTTTCTTTGAAAGATTCATGAGGCCCTGCTTTTTCTGCCAGAGCACAAGAAGTCTTGAGTGCATGATAATAGATCTCTTCTTGAATCTTTGTCGAAAGCTCAAGTGCTTCCTTGCTATCGAATGGAAGTCCCAATTTAAAGAAAGCATCTTGAAGACCCATAGCTCCAAGACCCACTGGGCGCCATCTTGAGTTGGATGATTTTGCAGTTGGGATTGGATAAAAATTGATATCCACCACGCGGTCCAAATACTTCACTGCGACTTCCACAGTGTGAGCGAGTTTTTCAAAATCAAATTTGCCATCCACCACGTGATTGCCAAGATTCACAGATCCCAGGTTACAAACAGCGGTTTCACCATTGCTTGTGACTTCTAAAATTTCCGTGCAAAGGTTTGAAAGATGAATCACGTTTTGTGGCTCACCAGTTTGGTTGGATTTTAAATTGCTTGCGTCTTTAAAAGTCATCCAGCCGTTTCCAGTTTGCGCAAGAGTCTTCATCATGCGCGCATATAGATCACGAGCTTTCACCTGGCGAACAAATCGTCCATCACTTTCAGCTTTCGTATAAGCTTTTTCAAATTCTTCGCCATAAAGATCATTCAGTTCAGGGATTTCTTTCGGGTCAAAAAGGGACCACATCTCGTCGGCTTCCACACGCTTCATAAATAGGTCTGGAATCCAGTTAGCGAGATTTAAGTTGTGAGCTCTTTGCGCTTCGTCACCTGTGTTGTCACGAAGTTCTAAGAACTCTTCAATATCTGCATGCCATGTTTCAAGATAGATACAAGCCGCTCCTTTTCTCCGTCCACCTTGGTTCACAGCGGCGACAGAGGAGTCCAAAGTTTTAAGCCATGGCACAAGTCCATTGGAGTGACCATTTGTTCCTTTGATGAGTGATCCACGTGAGCGAACGCGGCTAAAAGAAACACCGATTCCTCCCGCAAATTTTGAAAGAAGAGCGATGTCTTTGTACTTGTCGTAAATAGACGCCAAATCATCAATCGGTGAGTCCAAAAGATAGCAAGAAGAAAGCTGTGGACGCTTCGTCGCCGAGTTAAAAAGAGTGGGCGAGCTTGTCATATAATCCAAGCTTGAAATCAATTCGTAAAACTCTTTCGCCTCTTGGAAACTTTTGGCAAGTCCACACGCCACTCTGAGGAAGAAATACTGTGGAGTCTCAACGACCTGGCGATTTTCAGGATGTTTCAATAGATAGCGGTCATAAACCGTTTTCAAACCGAAGTATTCAAAACGCTGAGTTCGAGTGTCATCGACAATGATATTAAGAGCTTCTTTGTGCTCTTTAACAAACTCATATTTTTCTTTTGAAATCAGTCCGCACTCATAAGCTACGGTGACGGAGTCGTAAAAATTGCGAATATTTTGGTTGTCAACCTCTTCACCAATAAAGCGCGCGAGTAAGCGTGATGCAAGCTTGGAGTATTGAGGCTCTTCACCAATCAAAAGAGCTGCAGTTTGAATGCAAAGCTGATCGAGCTCTTTTGTGCTTGCGCCATCATAAAGTCCACTAATGACTTTTGCAGCCACACGCATTGGATCCACTTCTTTCAATCCCGATGAGCAGGCTAGCGTGACGTTTACAATTTTATTGACGTTCACAGGCTCAAGTTGGCCATCGCGCTTTTTAACTCGCATAACAATGGGTCCATCTTCGGAAGTCTCCGTTGAACCTGTCGTCATGCTAGTCGCCTGAGAGTGGAGTTGGTTTTCTAATTCACTGGTTTCAATCTGACTTTGTGTATGCATCCTGCCCCCCTGGCAATGTTGTATTTCGTGAAAAAGGCATCAACTACTTTTGTTCCTTCGTGAACAAAAACAGCTTGCTTTCTACTTTTAAAGTTTAAAGTTCCCCAAGTTCCAAAAACCCTAAAAGTTCCAATTCTATTTCTTAGAATTCTTTCCGAGACGGAAAAGATTTCGTCAGATTCAAACGCTAACCCTCGAGTAATTTTTCTGTCAAATTTCTTTCCGAAGATTTTGTTAAAAGCCCCTAAAATGCTTTCCGAATGGACAAAACATAGAGGGTGCGCGGCATAGGTGATGTGTTTTGCTTGACTGCCTGTTTTATTCATCTCGCTCAAATTCTAGGCAGAAGCTCAATGACTTCGCAAGGAAAGAAGCGTGATTTTTTGGGTCGTCATAAAACCCACTCCCACTTCGTCAATCTTCTGACTAACGAAGCTTGTCATCGTCAAAGCGTTTACACATAATCAACTCAATGGATGTCCTTAAGATGCAAAATTTGATTGTTGAGAAGTTCTCTCGAATTGGGGAAATCACCGTCTTGGACACCATCTCTTATAAAGGCGCAGACTATCCTATTTATCAAATTGTCATTGGAAATCGCGAACCTAAGGCGTTGAGTCTTGGAATTATTGGTGGTGTTCACGGCTTAGAGCGCATTGGATCCGAAGTGGTCCTTTCTTATATGGAAACTGTTTCTGAACTTATGGAATGGGATGAAAGCTTTAATGAGCGTTTAAAACACTCTCGCCTTGTTTTTGTCCCGGTTCTAAATCCGGTCGGCGTCGCTCATTTTACAAGGTCCAATGGCAACGGCGTCGACCTTATGCGAAACGGTCAAACAAAAGGGGAGCCATCGGGTGGTCCTATTTATCGCGGCCACCGCATCAGTCCGAAGATCCCTTGGTATCAGGGGCAGGAAGGCGTTTTGGAAAAGGAAGCCAAAGCGCTTTTTCATATGGTTGAGTCTCAGCTTTTGACGTCCGAGGTTTCTTTTGCAGTCGATGTTCATTCCGGTTTTGGGGCAAAGGATCGGATTTGGTTTCCATTTGGCCATGCTCATAAACCTTTTCCACACCTGGCCGAGGCCTATCGATTAAAGCTTTTGATGGATCAGACTTATCCACACCACTTTTATGATATGGAACCTGTATCCACACAGTATACGATTCACGGGGATCTTTGGGATGACCTCTATTTAAAATCCCTAAAGATGGGAGCCGGGCCATTTCTTCCCTTTACATTGGAGATGGGATCGTGGGCCTGGCTCAGAAAAAATCCTCTTCAGATTTTTCAGAAGCTAGGAGTTTTTCATCCTCTTAAACCACACCGTCATCATCGGATATTGAGGCGGCACCTGAATCTATTTGATTTTTTTCACCGCAGTCTTCTTGCGAATTCCAAGTGGTGGCCAAAGGATAAAAATGAAAATCAACGTCTTAAGGACATCGCCATGAAAAAATGGTTTCAATCGGGGAGTGAGTGAGTGGAAAAAAAGATCGATCATTTGATTTTACTTCGAGGACTTCTTCGTGAGGTCGGTCATTGGGGGGATTTCAAGAACCAAATGGCTCAAGCACTTCCTAAGATTGAAGTTCACACGGTTGACCTTCCGGGTATTGGTGAGTTTGCCCGAGTTTCTCCGCCATTTTCCATTTCAGGCATGGCTCGATTTGTTCATGAAAAAATCGAGTCAAAGAATTTAGAGGGAAGAATTGGTCTTTTCGCAGTTTCTTTAGGAGCCATGACGGCTCTCCAAATGAAGGCGGACTTTTCTGAAGCCTACGGACCGGTTATCGCAATCAATACAAGTTCCACTTTAAGTCCGCGGCATAAGCGTTTGAGGTGGGAGCGGTGGCGTGCGTTTCTAACAGTGGTGTCCGAGTGGAATGTGAGTAAAAGAGAAGAAAAAATAATTCCCATGGTTGTGAATAGTCCTGAAGGACGAAAGGCGGCTGGTGAAGTTTGGGTTAGGATCGTTAAGGAAAAAAAAGTTCATCCGCTCACAGCTATTGCACAATTAAAATCCGCAATGGGCTTTTTGCCCGCAGACAGTTTAAAAGACTCGAAAGAAATTTTGCTGATTTCAAGTCTAGGAGATCTGCTTGTTGATCCTTCATGCAGTGAGTTACTTCACAAGCGTTATAACTGGGAGCACCATATTCATCCCTGGGGCGGTCATGATTTGGCTTGGGATGATTCCGACTGGCTCCTCTCTGAAGCACAGTCATTTTTTACTTGATTGATTTCATCTCCCCAAGGGAAAGTTGGCTTAAGGGGGGCTTTGGTTTGGTTCAAAAGTTTTGGACATGGGCATTGATTTGCTGGTCCGCTTTTTCAAGCGCTCAAGAATTGGATGAAGTGAACTCGGAAACCCGAACCAGGTTTTCGCGTCCTGAATTTACTATTCAAAAGCAAAACTCAAGCGAAGTCTTTTTTGAATACGAATCCTACACCTCCGCCAGTCGGCCCTCGTTTTCAGAGGATCTCTATGATTCAAATGTCTTGATTCACCTTCATCCCAAATACCAGGGTCACTTAATTGGAGCGATCAATTATAAAGTGGATTCACTTTTCACTTACTCCAGTCAGGAAGAATGGGTCTACCCAAAGATGAGTGATGCTTACCTGAGTGTGAATGAAGATCTATTGAGAGTCGGATTTGTTAAAGAGAACTGGCTTGATTTTGAAGAAGAGTGGCGACTTGGTCTCTATCGTCCGCGTTTTATGAATAATAAACTGACTGGCGGACAAGGTGGAATCCCAGGTCTTCATTTTAAGGGTGGTGGGTTTCTACTCAGCCTTCTGCCGATCCATATACCTGAACTAGGCCCTCAGTTCGAAGAAGTGAATGGTGAACTTGTTTCCAGAAATCCTTGGTTTGGAGAAAAGCCAAACACTTTGACCTATGGGGGTGTGGAAGCGCCGATTCGCTACAATGTAAACATGCCACCTCTATCTGATCTGGTTTTAAAACCGGGTGTGGCTTTGAGTTATGAGAAAAGTTTTGGAAATTATCTTCCGCGAGTCAGCGCAGCTTATAAACCAATCCCTCAAATCCTTTTGAATTTTCCCGCCGATGGACGTTTTATCATTGGCAATAACGAAGATTATTTTTCAGTGGAAGTGCAGCCGATGGTTGCCTACCACACATTGGTCTCAACTGATCAGGAGCTTCATTTTAATGATGGGAATTCGCGTGTTCGAGTTTCATTGGCGCATGAGATCCCAGACATCCCAGATCGTCCGGAGAGCTGGGTGACACAAGAGATGAATGATGCCACCTTTCTTTCATCTCGAATCGAGAGTTCTTTGGGCGATTCAAGAAATGTGAATGTTTTTCTTTCTCAGCTCAAAGTTTGGGGCGGAGATCTGCCGGATAAAGGGCGATTTGCAACGGAGGAAACCTATTTCGAAACAAGGCAGTTTTTTCGTGACGCATACGGCATTGGAGTGACGGCTCAGCTCTTTTATAAAATTCCTTTTCAATCAGAAATAAGCTTTCAATACGACCTGGCTCAGAACGGTGCGGTTTTTTTAACCCGTCATGATCTTTGGCTGGGAAAGAACTTGAAAGTATCAGGGGTCTTCGAAATGTTGGGTCTGCTTTCAGATCAAAACCCGCTTCCAGGTGGATTCTTTAGTCAATACCGCGCCAATGATCGAGCCGAAGTGGGAGTCAGTTATGCGTTTTAAAACTTTAGTTCTCTCTCTTTTTCTGGTGCTTGGCTGCGGGGGTGAGAGCGATAAGGTTTCGCGCAATGTGGATGTGCGCCTAAAGGGTAGCACCGGCGAGTGCCTCAAAGAGTTGGGCGTTAAGATTGATGCTTATCTGGAGTCCCGACTGAGCGAAGCTGAAATCAATGAAATCTGGAATTGTCTGGATGGCGCTCTTGTGGACTTTGTTTCCATCACATCTCCAGAGCATCCCAGTGGTTATCCGCCTGAAGCCTTAGCGCGATTTTTTGAAAGCTTCTTTTTGAAGCGTGAAATTCCGGCCTCGGTCGCCAGAGCGCTGATGAATGTGAAGCGAATATTTATTGGCGGAGAAAAAGAATTCCTAACCAAAGAAGAAGTCACAAGACTTCAAA
>CAZWVK010000130.1:0-4206 GCA_964636785.1 uncultured Pseudobdellovibrionaceae bacterium
GGTTGCAACTATTCGCCCAGTGATTTGGACGACCTTAAAAATGGGTGAAAAAATTGAAAAAGTAGAAGTTACTCTGGTGAACCGCCAGCCTATGGAGTATTTAATGCTGATTGGCCGAGAATCTTTAAAGGGATGCTCCGTCCATCCAGATCAAAAATTCCTTTTGGGAAAAAAGAAACATAAGATTTCAGAAGAGTAATAAAAGGCGAGCATGAAGATTTTAATTTTATCTCGGAACACCGAGCTCTTTTCAACAAAGGCTCTGGTGGATGCGGCGAAGTCCCGTGGTCATGAAGTAGAGGTTGTCGACCCACTTCTTTGTTATATGGACATCGCCACAAAGAAGCCCGGCGTTTTTTATCGAAAGAATCGAATCGATGATGTCAGTGCCGTCATCCCGCGCATCGGCGCTTCTGTTACGTTTTATGCAACGGCCGTACTTCGGCAATTTGAAATGATGGGGATTTATTCTCTCAATGAATCGGTCGCGATCTCAAGATCCCGAGATAAACTTCGTGCCCTTCAACTCTTATCTCGAAAAGGGGTTGGGCTTCCCACCACTGGGTTTTCTCACTCCACACAAATGACAGAAGATTTGATTCAGCTGGTGGGTGGTGCCCCTTTGGTCATTAAACTTCTTGAGGGAACTCAAGGTAAAGGAGTCGTCCTTGCTGAGACGAACAGTGCGGCAAGATCAGTGATTGATGCCTTTCGAAACCTAGATGCTTATTTCTTAGTGCAGGAGTTTGTTCGCGAAGCCAAAGGGGCTGATATCCGCTGCTTTGTGATCGGTGGCAAAGTGGTTGCCAGCATGAAGAGAGTGGCAAAAGATGGTGAGTTTCGTTCGAATCTTCACTTGGGTGGCAAGTCTGAAAAAGTTAAAATCACACCCGAGGAACGTGAGACGGCTGTGCGCGCAGCCCAGGTCATGGGCCTCAATGTTTGCGGTGTGGACTTAGTTAGCTCGCAAAGAGGACCTCTGGTCTTGGAAGTGAACTCCTCTCCGGGGCTTGAAGGGATTCAATCTGCAACCGGGACCAACGTTGCAGAACTCATCATTGAATTTATCGAGAAGAATGCGAAGCCCAATAAGACCAGAACAAAGGGTTCAAAGGGTTAGAATTCTTTCTTGCACCTCAAGAAAAGTGTGATTAGTCTAAACTGGAATTAAATAACGTAAAACTTAAACTTTTTCTTATAGAGGAGACAGAAATGAGAAATTCATTCAAGTTTGCGGCGGCTTTGCTTCTTTCCTTGCCACTTCTTATGGCAGGTTGCACGTGTTCTCAGCAGAATGAGCCAGATCAAGTTGTTCCAATGGAAGAGCCAGTCGCACCACCTGAAGAGGGCGGAGCTGCAGGAGCATTGGAAGAAGAAATGCCTGCTGAAGGCGAAGTGATGGAAGAAGAACATTCAGAAGATGATGGTCACGATCACTAATCGCTAAAGCGTTCAGTTTGAGATAAAAAAACGCGGATCAAAAGTCCGCGTTTTTTTTTGTAATTTTGCTTTTAGGATTCCGGTGGAGCTTTTCGAAAACCTTCTTTTTGAGGTTTTTTCGATCGGCTGGCAATGCGAAAGTGATGGGCGCAATTCTTAGAGCAAGTTTCTTTATCCGGAGAGATTTCTAAACATGACTCGCAAACATGAGCTTTTGTTTCGCATTTCACACATGTGATGATGTTGTTTGCAGGCTGTCCGCAGTGCGGGCAGAGTCTGAAGTTTCGAGTGGGATTTAATCTTTGATCGACAGCCACTCTGTAATCAAAAACAAAACACTCGCCTTGAAATTTTCGCTCTGGAAATTCTTTTAAGTAATTTAAAATTCCACCATCCAGTTGATAAACTTCATTATAACCCTGCTCCTGCATTTCTAAGATGGCTTTTTCACAGCGAATTCCACCTGTGCAATACATCAGAATTTTTTTATCTTTTGGAAGATTCAGCTCTTTCACCCGAACCGGGAAATCATGAAAATCAGTGATATTCATATCAATGGCGTTTTCGAATTTACCGATTTTTGTTTCATAATCATTTCGAGTATCAAGAACGATGACATCGTCTTTTTCCATCATCTCATCCCACTCTTTTGGAGAAAGATGGTGATTTTCTCCAAGAGGAACAAGGTCTGGTCTTCCAAGGGTGACAATTTCCTTCTTAACTTTGACCTTTAAATCATGAAAAGGATGAACGTCTGAATAAGAGTCTTTAAAAATCTGAGAAGGATCCTTAACCCAGTCACGAACCCATCCCTTCACCTTTGAAATCACTGTGTCTGGACCAGAAACAGTCCCGTTGATTCCTTCACGGCCAAGAAGAACCAGACCGCAAAAATCCTCTGTTTTTCCAAGTTCTTCAAGCTGAGATTGAGCCGCCTTGATTTGAGCATCGGAAAAAGCAAAAAAGCGATAAAACGTGGTGATGGTGAGGTTTTTGTTTTTCATGGGGGCGTTTATACCCTAAAAACCCTAATCCCGCCAATAGTGGCAGGTGTATCCGTAGGGATTTTTTTGCAAATAATCCTGATGTTCTTCTTCTGCTGGATAAAATTCACCCTCTGGCTCAAGAGTGGTCACAATCGGGTCCGGCCAGGAATTTTGCGCTGATTCAATGGCCTTCAAGGCGAGATCGCGCTCTTCTGGGCTCTTATAAAAAATAACCGATCGATACTGGGAGCCGATGTCATTGCCCTGGCGATTTTTGGTGGTTGGGTTATGAAGTTTGAAAAAAAGTTCAAGGAGCTTCAATCTTGAGAGGGTGTCTGTCTCGAACGTCACCTTAACGGCTTCCACATGGCCGGTCTCGCCCGTACAAACATCGCGGTAGCCTGGATTTTTAAGTGTTCCGCCAGTAAATCCGACCTCTGTGTCGATCACACCTGGAACTTTTCTTAAGAGCTCTTCCACGCCCCAAAAGCAGCCGGCTCCAAGAATCAGAGTTTCTTTCATAAGACTCTAGATCTCCTTCGTTTGGATGTAAGGATATCGAAGATCAATACTAATACACCCATCCATATAAATAAAAAGCCTATGAGCTTTTGCGGGGGAAAGGGCTCTTGATAGATGTAAACGCCAAGTATGAACTGCAACGTCGGAGAGAGAAACTGAAGAAAGCCAAGAACATTCAGCGGAATTAAGAGTACGGCTTTTGAAAACCATAAAAGTGGAAGCCCCGTCGCGATTCCCGTTCCAATCAGTAAAATCCCATCGATGGCATTCAGAGGAAGAATCTCTCGGACTGGAAAAAAGAAACTAAATACGAAGAACCAGCCAAATGTTAATACCAAAGATTCAATTTGAAGAGCTTGAGTCGGGTCGATGCGTGCAACCTTTCGGATCAAGCCATAAAGTGCAAAAGTTCCGCCCAGGCTTAAGCCAATCCATGGAAAGCTTCCGGCTAAGAATGTCAGCCATAAAACACCAAGGACTGCGAGAAAGACAGCCCATCTTCTTAAAACGGGGAGGCGCTCGCGAAGCAGTAAAAAGCCGAGGAGGAAATTAAATAAAGGATTGATAAAGTATCCAAGACTGGCTTCAGTGATTTGGTTGGTGTTCACCGCATAAAGATAAATCGCCCAATTTACACCAAGCAAAAGAGATGCAAAAAGGAGATATAATTTCTGTGACTGCGTGAGTTTAAAGAAATCGCTCAGGCGTCTTTTATAAAAGACTATGATGAGAGTGAAAAATGCGCACGCCCAAAGGCTTCGATGAAACATCACTTGAGTGAGAGGAAGATGGGTCAAGAGTTTGAGATAGGCGGGGATAAACCCCCAGCTGATATAAGCAAGAAGCGCGTAAAGCATAAATCACTTTCTTTTTGGAAGGCCTATTTTGCTCCGCTCTTTCTGGCTGGGCAAGGTCTATCTCTGCTTTTATTTATAAATTCCTTGGATCATTCAGGCTCTATTCTTTTAGAAGCTTCATTTTGGTTGTTTACTCTTTCGGCGTATATTTTTGAAGCGACGGGAATGTTTAGTCCCGAAGATGACTTCAATCAGCCGCTTCGTCTTCAGTATTTTAGAAGCCATAAATGGATGCCGCTGGTTTTTTGCTCCCTTGGCGCTGGTTTTGGACTTTTCCTTTTAACTCTTTATGGCTGGTCCCTTCGAGTGCTTTTAAGCTTAAGTCTTATGGGGATATTGTTTTTTGGGTATGCTGTTTTTCGTTGGAAGGAAATCTGGCGATTCAAGCCTGTACTTGTGAG
>CAZWVK010000130.1:4216-6814 GCA_964636785.1 uncultured Pseudobdellovibrionaceae bacterium
TTGGGTTTAGTGAGGTGTCACTTTCAAAGTTTTACTGGGAATTTGGGATTGTGTTTTTTCTTTTGATTTTGGATTCGTTGTGGCTCGATTTAAAGGATCAATCCGGTGATGAGAATTTTGGGATTCAGGTGTGGAGTGGCGTTTCCTCTCCAAAGCTCATTCTTTTTATTTTACATATGCTTTTGTTTTCCGCTCTTTTATTTATTTCCGAGTTGAAGATGTTCGAATTCCAGGTTGCAAACTTGATTCTACTTCTATGTGGTATTCTGGGTTTGAGATTTTTGACTCGGTTTGGGTTTGGGATCACCATCCCATTTTGGTCGTATTGGCTTTTGATTTCACTCGCTTTTTAAATCGAAAAATAATCGTTTCTTCTCCAAGTGGTGCGACTAAACGCAGTTCTTCTTTTTGAATTTGAATGGGCGCGTAGGTTTCCTTTCCAAACTTCATCTCTGGATCGTTGGAGCATTCCATGTGATTTTCAGGGTGAAGCCAAACCACACGCTGATAAAGAATGGGAAGCTCACTCCAGTCCTGTCGAATCAATTCAAAGAGTGAAAGTTTTTTGCAAAAGCCCTCAAGCCCACTTCGTTTTGTAACAGTCCAAAGCGCTTTTGAATCCTTGAATTCAAGCTCCATGGAAAGGCTTTGGTCAATAGGATCGATTTCTTCATCTTTATAAATGTGGCCAAAAAACTCCCACCTTCCTAAGAGATCTTCTTTAGGAAGGTGAGGAGTGGGCGTCATCGACAGTGAAGCCCATATCAAAGAGAATAAGATTAGATTTTTTATGGGAGTCTTTCCTATTGAACCTCAACGATCTTTTCTAAGAAGGTACCATCTCCGCTATAAAATTGAACGGTGTGCTCGCCTGGCTCCAATCTCCCAAGCTGGATCTCTTTACTAAAAGGGACCATAACCATAATACACATCCCTTGGGTCACCTGAGCTGTGACTTTCACTTCATGATGATGAGAGCTCTTGCTATTCACGCTCGCTTCGCCCCATTGATAACAGCCATTTGGAAAAACTCCACTTGCAATGACGTAAACTTCGGAGCCCGACTTTTGGCCAACCGGAACATAGACTTCAGAAATTCCAATCACAACCTCTTTTGAGGGAGGTGGAGTTGTTTCATCCGCAGCCCAAGCGAGTGAAAAAAACGAGAAACTGAAAAGTGCTCCTAAAACCATTGCTTTCATTGTGCATCTCCTTTGCGTGGCGATTAGCCGGATTAGTCCGTAAATTCGAGACTAGGCGATGGTGCTGCAAATAACCTGAAAAATGGAGCAAGGAGTTGTGTTAATAACTTGGCAAAAGCGTCCGATAATAAGACATGCCGTCGTGGTTAAATGCCGTAATTATTCCTTGTCGTAACGAGGCCACATCTATTGAAAGTGTGATTGCAAATGTGCGTCGTGTTTCTCCGGACTCTTTGATCGTGGTTGTCGACAATGGCAGTACAGATGCCACCGCTCAACTCGCCAAAAATGCCGGTGCGGTTTTACTTTCATGCGCTCAAGCTGGAAAAGGAAGAGCGATTAAATTTGCGCTCGATCGAATCCAAGCAGATTCTTACACTCTCATTGATGGCGATGGCACCTATGATGTTTCAAGACTTCCCGAAATGATCAAAGCCATTCAAAACGGCGCTTCAATGAGTGTGGGCGTTCGAAGAGCAAGATCAAAGAAATCCTATCCTCGCTTTCATCATTTTGGAAACTGGCTTTTTTCCACACTCCTGAGCTTATTATTCGGGAAGAAGGCCAATGATGTGTTGAGTGGGCTTCGGGTCTTAAGCCATGAATTTGCGCTTTACTCTCCGCTTATGGTGAAGGGCTTTGAAGTGGAAGCCTTCTATACTCTTGAAGCTTCGATTAGAGATGTGGAAGTGAAGGAGTTTGAAATTGATTATTATGAGCGAGGAGAGGGAAGCCATAGTAAATTGAGATCCTTTTCGGATGGATTTCGAATCTTACGTTGTATTTTAGGACTTTTTCGCACCTACCGACCCATGCCGTTTTTTCTGATACTTTCTGTGATTTGCTTCTCGTTAGGAATTTTATCCGGACTTCGCCCAATTATGGAATATATGAATGAGGGCTATGTTTACGCGGTTCCAAGAGCCGTGCTGGCTGCGGCTCTTGTGAATTTATCGTTTATTACACTTGGATTTGGTTTAACACTCTCAAGTCAAATGACCTATCATTTGAAAAATCTGGAAGTCAAAAGAGCACTCAATAAAGAAAGAGCGACCCCGTCTTCCATCACTCCTGCGGCTTAAAGTACTTCGGTGCATAAAGTTCAAAAAGTCTTTGATGAGTTTGAGCTTTTTCCATATCTCCTGTGAATTCATAAGTCTTCGATAAATAGAAATGAGAATGAAAAAATTCTGGATTGATTTCGATAGCCCGGTGAAGTTCTTGAATACCTTTGTCGATTTTATTTTGCCTTAAATAAAGAAGGCCCAAATTGTGGCGCACTTGGGGATAACTATCATCAATCTCAATGGAGCGAAGGTAGTGAGTTTCGGCTTCATCGAGTCGATTCCGATCGGAAAGCGCCATCGCCAGATTATTATGCACACGCGCCACATCG
>CAZWVK010000131.1:0-6812 GCA_964636785.1 uncultured Pseudobdellovibrionaceae bacterium
GTGGTTAACCAATCCTAACAAAAGTCCTGACTGCCCCCGTTAATGACCTAGACCCACCGTCACGCGCGTTCGCTCCGTTGCACCCCTCTTCCTCCCTGACGGCTAATTCATTCCGTTCCTGTTCTTCACCCAGTTTAAACCAGACGTGAAGCCCATCCTCCTCCGGCACAAGCCTATCAAAAATAGTCCTCAAAATTTGCTTTTGTTTAGATGAACCCGCTTTTTTAAACCCTCTCTCAAATTCATGCACCGCATCCTTTAAAGAGCTCACCTTGGCCGATTTCTCCTGAAAGCCCTCTAAGAGTTCTTCAACTTCCGTGAGTCTGGCCTTAACTTTTTGCCTCTTTTCAGACAAAGCTTTCAGGTGTCCTTTGAGAAGATCCAAAACGGAGCCATCCTCCAAATTTCTATTCAATTTTAAGACTTCATCGACTTCCATCATTACGCTCTGATATTCGGATTGAAGCTGAGATCTTTCATCAAAGAGGCTTCTTTGAGCTTGTGAAGATTCGCTCTTCATTTGAGTCTCCAAATTCTCAAAAAGACCTTGGCGTTCAAGCAATCCTGACAAGTAAGCAGACACACCAGTCTCAATAGAGTCAGCGCGAACTCTACTAAACTGACAATCAATTCTTTTACCTTTTGTTGACGCGTGTCCATAGTAGCGATGCACTTTATTTTTTCCATGTGCCGTATGGCCAATAAGTGCGCCACCACAATCAGGACATTTCAATAATCCGGAGAGTAAAAAACTTCTTCTTTGACCTCTGTTAATTCTCTCACGTTCACGTTTAGATGAAATTTCAATCAGCTCTCCAGCTTTTTTAAAAGTTTCATCGGAAATAATTGACTCCCACTGTCCAGAAACTTCCGCATACTTTTCAAATGACTTGAGCTTGTCCTGATCTTTGCCTTTATTCTTTTTGTTGATCTCCCTCACTCCGATATAGCACTTATTCAAAATAAGCCGTCTTAAATTACAAGTGCTCCAATTTACTTTTTTCCCCGAACCAATAAAATCAACACCCATTTGATTTAATTTTTTAACGGTCTTTCCTAAAGTTCCAAGCTCAATGAAAACATCAAAAGCAGTTCTAACACTTCTTGCTTCTGGACTGCGGGCATTTTGCTGTAGTCGAAGAGCCTAGAGTTTAAGTTTCGGTCGGCTGGCTTCACTATTGTTATTATTCTCGTACTCTTCCGGCGTCTGGTAATCAAGCGAAGAGTGAAGACGCTTCTTGTTGTAAATCTCTTCGATGAAGTACGGCACCCTTTCGATCACATCTAAAATCGTTTTGTAATTCCATAAATGAACCTCGTTGTACTTTGGTGTCTTCATAAACGACTCGGTCCAAGCATTGTCATAAGGATTCCCTTTCGCCGAGCACGAGATGTAGAAGCCGTGATCGAGTAGCAAAGTTGTATACTCATCGGAGAGGTATTGAACACCTTGATCTGAGTGATGGATCACGCCGCACTTTGGTTTTCGTCTGGCAATAGCCATCTTCAGCGCATCAGCCGTAAGCTTACTGTCGATTTTCTTAGATATCTGCCAGCCAATAATTTTTCTTGAAAACAGATCAATAATCACGGCAAGATACACAAAACCGTTTTCAATACGGATGTAAGTGATGTCAGACGCCCAAACTTGATTCCGACCATCAATCGTCATCTCTTCAATTAAATTCGGATAACGAAGCAAATCGTGATCAGACATTGTCGTTACGACGTAACGTTTTTTAGGCCTGACTTCGAGTTCAAACTTTTTCATTATGCTTCGCAACTTCCTCTCGCCAATTTTAATCCCTTGTCGCTTTAAATGACGAAGTAACGGACGATAGCCTGTCATCGGTTGATCAACTCTCACTTGTTCAATTTTTCCTCTGATGTCCGCTTCAAACTCTTCTCGGGCTTCGCGCGAGATCTTCGGATCACTGTAGTAGGTCGACATACTAATACCGATTACTTCAGCTGCTTCTTTTTGGGTGCGGATCTTTTTGTAATGTCGATCAATCCAGTCAACTCGCTCTCGAGTGGTGAGTGATTCGACGTTTGGAGTTTTTTTAAAAGATCGATGATCACAGCTTGCTTGGCAACGGTTTGCTTGTACGCTTCGATCTCTTCACGCTGCTGCTCAATCAGTCTTGCTTGTTCGCGAGAGAAGCCTTGTGTTTCGAGCTCATCAATCGCTACACCCTTAACAGCTTCATCGAGTTGTACGCGCCACTTGTAGAGGTAACCATGGGGCACACCAAGATCTTTTGCGATGTCCTCAGCACGGCGCTTGCCGCTCACATATTCGTCAACAGCTTTGCGCTTTTGTTCCGCTGTAAATTGATAACGTTTCTTTCTTCCCATGCTCTAGCTCCCTTGTTCTTATCGGAAGCAAGTCGACTTGTCTCAAATTGATAGACTCACAGACTCCAGCCCAGTGCCCGCACTCCACTGACCTAGTTTCAATTTAACACGTATCACTTTTCGGCTGAAACAATTCCAAAATTCATTTTTGGAGCATCTCAAAATGAGAAACTTGGTTTATTTTTTTTCGATGAAGCCAGTCGCGGCATTGAAGGTCCAAATGGACATTTTGGGTTGAAGAGTGCCAGAGACGACGTCAAAATCGGGGTGGCCTTGTGCGACCACCTGAGGGATTGCATTTTTAAACTCATTTTCCAAATCTGTTCGATTGTAGTCGGTCACTCGGTTCATCCAAAAATCAAAGCCATCCTGTTCCGGGATTCGTTTGGCAAAGCTTGTATACAGCCTTCTTACAAACCCCTCCGGAGAGTTCTGAATTTCTTCTCGGATTTGTTTCATCGAAAGTCCAGAGGCTTGCTTTGATAGCCAGTGCTGGATTTCCCAAGCTTTTGCCGTGCGGTTTAAGAAGATATTGTAGTAGGCCTTGATAAGTTCTGTTTTTTTATCCAGAGAGGCAAATGCTAACCTTGCCCAGAGGTTTCCGGCCAAAGCTTGACCACTTGTTGAAAAATGAAGGCCGTCACTCGCCCGGGCCGAAAGAGGAAGGAAGTCCGAAACCAGACCCAAGTCTATGGAAGAGTCATTTTCAATCAGTTCAAATTGTGCATTTTGGACATTGCGTGAAACAGAGTAAGGTCTCCAAGACATTGAACTCACTATTCCAATCGAGATCGGAGCTGTGAGACCATTTGCTCTCAGTGTGGTGATGACGGAAGACAGACTGTTCTTGTAGCTATTCAGGGAGGTCTGATCCAAGTTGTCGGATTCACCCTGATGCCAAAATATTTTGATCACCTTTAGTTTGGAAGATCTGACTTGAGTAAGCGCCGTGCTCAGGCGATTGAAATGGGCTGCGCCAAGTGTCCATTCGCGAACTGAGCTTCCTCCCACGCCAAAGGAAAAAAGAACCAAGTCTTTTTGCGGATGCAATTTTTTATATTCTCTTGCCATTGACATCCATAGTGATCCGCCACCATTTGCAAGTGTAGCACCCAATAATGGATCTGCAGCGGGATAGCAAAAACCATTGTAAAACATGTACACACCTGGAATTTCTTGACGGTCTGGAGATTGCCCAGAGTTTGCGGAGTTGGATTGACCGAAGATAAAGGCTGTATTTTTTCCTTCGCATGAAGTTGCGAAGTGGTGGGCTCCAATTGAACTTTTGAACCCTAACGAGAGAGCCTTCGGAACATCTGTTTTTTTAACTTGAAACCCATTATGGATACCGGTGTACGTTGGGTTTTCAGGAGTATTGTAGGATCCATTGCCCACGCGATGAAGAGTGTCTTTGAGAGCAAAAGATGTTGGAATGCTATTTTTGACAAGAGCTTTTTTTCTGGCGTAGATAGCAATATCACTCGATTTGAGTTGGTTTTCGTGTATGTCGAGTGAGATTTCCTGGCCAATGTATTGAACACGACTTTCATCGGACTTAAAAATCCAAACCTTTTCATCCGGCTGTGGTGGGGGCGGCGTGGATGGAGCTGGAGCTGGTGCTGGAGTTGGTGCTGGTGCTGGAGCTGGAGTTGGAGTTGGAGTTGGAGCTGGAGCTGGAGCTGGAGTTGGTGGAATGAAACCGTTAGTGGGATCGTCTAAAGAATCTGGTGTTTGAGGAGAATAAGGTGTGACTCCAGCGATCGGTACGGACTCAAAGCCGTCGCCTCCAATGACATTACAATTCTGAAAAGAAAGAACCAATACACTTGTAAGCAGAATCAAGGTCGACCCGCGTTTGATTCGATTCATGTGTTACCCCCGTTATCTCTCAACATCCAATCTAGCAGGGGCGTCGGAGAAATGAAAACGCCTGTCTCATATTGAAACTCCATATATTGGAGTTGAACGATTTGTGTTCCAATGCTGTTGGAGCAGTTTGTTTTTCAAAACGTGTTTCGGTCAGTCTTAAGAATGCTTTTGCATTCAGTGGCTTTCATGTTCACCGATAAGTGCGCATGGGACTTAAGATTATAGGATTTTTACTTTTAGTCTTATTTCATTTTGAGGCTCATGTGTTCTCAAGAATTACGTATTGTGGAAAATTGGTGGAATGGTCTGTTTTCCATTTCTTTTGGAGCCTTGGCATTCAGTATGGGCATACTGATCAAATTTAGGTGCGCCAGGGGATTAGGGGTTTTTACAGAAGGGGTTCTTATGCTTGAAAAAAAACTTAAACAACTGTTTGCGAAGCATCGAAAAGAAAATCAAAAAGGGGTTAATCGCGAGGAGTTGCTGATGCTTGTTGATGTGTTTGAAGTTGCGGTTAAGACACTTTGTAATGAGTGTTGGTGTATAGAGAGTCATGGCAAAAAAATTGAATTGTGTGGATGCTGTAAGGCGCTTGAACAAATTGAGCAGAGAATGAAGGATGAGTGAGGTATTATTCAACCATCTTTAAAATGCTCAGAACTGTGGTATAGGTCTCTTTTTGAAGAAATAAGTCTTAAGTCATGGAGATACGGTCAGGACGGTCAGGACGGTCAGGACGGTCAGGACGGTCAGGATTGACACCTTGAAAGTATATAAAAGATAATTAAATTCTGGTGTGACGTTGAATTTTTGTCTTCTACGGGGGGGTAAAGGTGCTAGCAAAACGATTTATTTTTGTTTTTATTTTCGTACCAGCACTTATTCACTGTAGTGGTGGTAGTGGTAGTGGTAGTGGTAGTGGTGGTGGTAGTGGTGGTGAAAGACCTCCGACAGATACCTCCCCCAAAGTATCTGTCCTTGGTATCAACAAGTGGTTTTTTTCCTCCTTACAATCTATTGACGTGAGTGCAGAGGGTAATGTTTATGCTGTGGACAGTTCAACTGATTCCGTTCAAGTTTTAAGTCCAGATGGAGGTCAGCTTTTAAGTTTTGGTAGTAGTGGCAGTGCTAGCGGTCAATTTGACTTCCCCAAAGGTATCAGTACGGACTCTAATGACAACATATACGTTGCAGACTCAAATAATCGTAGGGTCCAAGTTTTTAACTCCTCAGGGGTTCACCAACTGAGTTTTGGCAGTAACGGTAGCGGGAACGGACAATTCAATGATCTTAGAACTGTTAAGGTTGATGGTTCTGGCAATATATACGTTCTAGACAGTGTGCTTACTCGTGTTCAAGTTTTTAACTCGTCAGGAATCTATCAACGAAGTTTTGGTAGTTATGGTAGTGCTGATGGACAATTTATCAGCCCCTCAGGAATGAGTCTAGATTCTGCAGGAAATGTTTACGTTGCAGACACGGGTAACAACAGAGTTCAGGTTTTTAATTCTTCAGGTGCTCACCAGCTGAGTTTTGGTAGTAGCGGCAGTGCCAATGGTCAGTTTTCGGTAATAAGAGACGTTGATCTTGATACTTATGGCAACATATATGTTGCAGACTTAGGGAACTCTAGAATTCAGGTTTTTAACTCCTCAGGAGTTCATCAATTGAGTTTTGGCAGTATTTCAGTCTCTGACCTCAGTCTTACTGCTTCCGGAAATGTTTATGCTCTTAATCCAAGCAACAATCATATTGAAGTTTTCAATTCTTCAGGAGTTCACCAATCCAGCTATGGCAGTAGCGGCAGTGCCAATGGACAATTTATAAAGCCTAATGATGTTGATGTGCATACGAATGGAAATATTTTTGTCCTCGATACAAATAATCATAGGGTTCAAGTTTTTAATTCTTCAGGTGTTCACCAGCTGAGCTTTGGTAGTAGCGGCAGTGCTGATGGTCAGTTTTCTTCTCCTAAAGGCATCAGTACAGATTCTCATGGCAATATTTACGTTGCAGACACGGGTAACAACAGAGTTCAGGTTTTCAATTCTTCAGGAGTTCATCAGCTGAGTTTTGGTAGTAGTGGCAGTGCTGATGGTCAGTTTTCTTCGCTTCAAGGCATCAGTACAGATTCTCATGGCAATATTTACGTTGTAGACACGGGTAACAACAGAGTTCAGGTTTTCAATTCTTCAGGCGTTCACCAATTGAGTTTTGGCAGTAGTGGCAGTGCTGACGGACAGTTTAACTACCCTTATGACATAGATGCAGATGATTCTGGCAATATTTACGTTGCGGACTTAATCAACCATAGGGTTCAAGTTTTTAATTCTTCAGGAGTTCACCAATTGAGTTTTGGCAGTAACGGCAGTGCTGATGGTCAGTTTTCCGCTCCTCAAGGCATCGGTACAGATTCTAATGGCAATATTTACGTTGCAGACACGGGTAACAACAGAGTTCAAGTTTTTAATTCTTCAGGTGTTCACCAGCTGAGTTTTGGCAGTAGCGGCAGTGCTGATGGGCAGTTTTCTTCTCCTCAAGGCATCAGTACAGATTCTCATGGCAATATTTACGTTGTGGATACC
>CAZWVK010000132.1:0-6800 GCA_964636785.1 uncultured Pseudobdellovibrionaceae bacterium
AAGGACTGTCGCTCGTAATTAGAATTTAAAAAACGAAAGGAATCCAAAATGAAACTATTAATCGTTCTTATCGTACTCCTTGGCTTTCAGTCCCAAGCCAATGCCAAAGAGATTTTGTTCACTTGTGTGACTGAGTTTCCAACTACGAGCTATCAGTTAGAGAAAAAAGATGGCGCATATGAACTCCTAGTGGTTCATCACAATGGAACAAAATATATGCCTATTTTTTCCGGGGATATCACTCCCAATGATCTGCCCTATTTGACAAAACTGGCTGAAGAGCTTCCGAAAATGGGTGAGGTCGCTCGAATTCCATTCAAAGAAGACGAATGTAAACAAAGTGGAAATCTTTGGAACTGCTACGGCAAAAATCCGACCCGGGTCGGTGGACTCGATGTTCAGCGTGTGAGTCTGCAGATGGGTCAGTTCAAGAAAGATTATGAAGGCTATAAGTGGGAGACTACGAAAACGAGCCTTTCATTCCGTATGAGCAATACCGTTAGCTATATGATGTCGATGGAATACCAGCCGTGGGAGTGCAAATTCCATTAACCATTCCTTCTTCCCCTCGAGTCTAAGAAATGAGAAGGCAGGATGCCTATCAGCGGACGGAAAATCGGGGGGGAGCTTGGGAAAGCAGGATGCGACCCAGGCCTCCAAATTCATAGAGGGGAGATTCAAAATGAGCGACTACGCCATGCTTTCACTTTTCTTTAGCTTTTTTTTAACCACATTTGTTCTGTCGATTGTCATGGTCTTTAGTGAGATCACTCTTCAAAGAGAAACTATAAAATCCAAAGAAACTCCTAAGAAAAGACCTTTTTGATCCTCGATTATTGAAAGTTTCCTTCATTCGTGATCAGTAATGATCATGAAAAAATCGGATCTTCAGTTTGAGTTCCCAAATGAGTTGATCGCAACTCGGCCACAGCGCCCATCTCGCGTGCTTTTCAATGAGCCTGGCCAAGAGCCTGTGGAAATTTCTCTTAAAGATTTATTAGAAAAGTTTTCAAGTGGCGACTTGCTGGTCTTGAATGAAACCAAAGTGATTCCGTCTCGCATTTTAAGTTCGACCAATGAAGAATTTCTTTTTATCAAAAAAACTGGTGAGCTTGAATGGGATGTCTTATTTCCCGCCAAGAAATTTAAAGTGGGCGATGTCTTTCAGCTTCCAGGTGACATTGAGGTCACACTTTTAAAAAAAGGAATTCCACAACGGGTTTCTCTCTCAAGACCTATCGATTTCGATTATTTTGAGCGCTTTGGTCAGGTCAATCTTCCGCCTTATATTTTAAGTGAAAGAGCAGGAGAAAAATTTCTTCCTCAAGACCGAAGCTGGTATCAGTCCAAGTGGGCAAAGGAAACTGGCTCTGTCGCCGCACCAACCGCAAGTCTTCATTTTTCATTGGAAGATCTAGAGACGTTAAAGAAACGAGGAGTTGAAATTGAATATCTCACTCTTCACGTGGGTCTCGGGACCTTTCTTCCCTTAAGAACCGAAGAGCTGAAGGACCACGAAATGCACTCAGAGTGGATTTCCGTTTCAAAAGATCTCATTGATAAAGCCATAAGTAAGAGGAAAGAAGGAAAAAGAGTATGGGCCCTTGGAACCACGGTGACTCGTGCTCTTGAGTCCGCAGCCTTAGGACTTCTGACATTGGATGAGAAGGGGAGTTACCATGGTGAAAGTCGGCTTTTTATTTATCCCCCTTATGACTTTAAACTTGTAAATGCGCTTCTTACGAATTTTCATCAACCTGAAAGCACGCTTTTAGCTTTGGTTTTTGCATTTTTCGGAAGGAATCAGGTGAAAGAGGCCTATGCTTATGCTATTGAGAAACGTTTTCGACTCTTTTCCTATGGAGATCTGTCCGTTTGGATCCAATGATTGGTCAGTTTAAATTAGAAAAAAAATCCGGTGAAGCTCGTGCATCCACGTTGTGGACCAAACGAGGAGCCGTTCAAACTCCTGTTTTTATGCCGGTTGGAACCAAAGCAACAGTGAAGTCCATGCTTCCAGAGGAGCTTAAAAGCATAGGAGCGCAGATCGTCCTTGGAAACACCTATCACCTTCATTTAAGGCCTGGTGAAAAGATCATTCAAAAACTGGGTGGACTTCACAAATTTATGAACTGGGATCTGCCAATTCTTACAGACAGTGGCGGTTTTCAGGTCTTCTCACTCTCGCAACTCAATAAGATCACCGAAGAAGGAGTGACATTTCAATCTCATCTGGATGGAGCCAAGCATTTTCTATCTCCTGAGACGAGTATGCAGATTCAAATGGATTTGGGATCGGACATCATCATGGCCTTTGATGAGTGTTTGAAATATCCAGCCACTCTTGAGGAAAACTTAAACTCCATGGCGCTCACTCGAAGGTGGCTTGAGCGTTCAAAAAAAGCGATGACCAAGACAGACAGTCTTTTATTTGGAATTGTTCAGGGCGGTCTTGATTTCGAACTTCGCAAGAAAAGTCTCGAAATGACGGTTGAAGTGGATCTGCCTGGATATGCATTGGGTGGTTTTAGCGTGGGTGAGCCCATTCATCTTATGCATCAATTGGTCAAAAAAGTGGCGCCGCTTCTTCCTGAGCAAAAACCCCGCTACCTTATGGGAGTGGGAACACCTTTGGACCTGATTTTGTCTGTGGATTCCGGCATTGATATGTTTGACTGTGTGATGCCGACTCGAGTGGCAAGAAATGGAACACTTTTCACTTGGCAGGGCCGGGTGTCCATTAAGCGAGCAGAATTCAAAGAGGATTCAAGTCCACTAGATCCGGAATGCTCTTGTTACACATGCCGGAATTATTCGAAAGCTTATTTAAGACATCTTTTTTTAGCTGGTGAAATCCTGTCTTCAAGATTGAATACGATTCACAATCTTCATTTTTATCTGGATCTTATGAACAAATCCCGCCAAGCCATACTTGAGGGGCGTTGGGAAAGCTTCAGAGACTTCTGCCTAACGCGCTTTGTAAAGGCCTGAGATTCTTGCTTTTTTACTCCTCGCAAAGGAATTTAAAATCCTTTTCAAAAGGAGTGGCCTCGTGAATTTTAAAACCCCTTTGTTTTCCACTATTTCCGTATTCTTCTGCTCTTTATCGGCCTATGCTCAGGACGCACAACCAAAGCCGTCCATGCTGGAGCAGTTTTTCCCATTTATTCTGATTTTTTTAGTGTTCTTCTTTTTGGTGATTCGACCCGCTCAACGGCGCCAAAAAACTCACCATAGTTTCGTGTCCAATTTGAAGCGCGGTGATTCTGTTTTGACATCCGGCGGAATTCTCGGAACCATTGAAGGAATCACGGATCAATTTGTGACGCTTGAAATCTCCGATGGGGTAAAAATTCGGATTCTTAAATCACAGATTGCATCATCTGCTAGCGAGGAGATTAAAAACAAATGATTATCGAAAGCTTTCGAGTGCGAACGCTGGTTATTCTTTTAGTGGTCGTTTTCGGCACTCTTTACCTACTTCCAAATTTTGTCCAACTTCCTCAAGGGTGGTGGTTTCACAAACAACCCATCAATTATGGATTGGATATCAAGGGTGGAGCCCATCTTGTTTATGGTGTTGATGTTGAAAGTGTGATGCGCGAAAAGACTCAACGAACTGCAAGGTCTCTTGCTGGTGAATTCAGAGAGAGAAATATTCCAGTCGATTCAGTTCGCGCCTCTGAGGATTTAAAGAGCATCACAATTCAGTTTCCACCTGAAAATAAGTCAAAAGTCGTATCGTATTTAGAGGACTATCACGGAACTGCTCTCCAAGTGATTGAGGACACTCAGAACTCAGTGACTATTGCGTTCTTAAATAGCTATCTGGACAGTCAACGCAGTCAGATCATTCAGCAATCTATTGAAGTGATTCGAAATCGTGTGGATGAATTTGGAGTCGCAGAACCTGTCATTGCTGCGCAAGGAACGGATCGTGTTCTAGTTCAACTTCCAGGTGTGAGTGATCCTGCTCAAGCCAAAGCGTTGATCAATAAAACCGCTCGTCTTGATTTTAGAATTGTATCTAATGAAGTTCCGTTTGATCGGCTTCAAGCTTTAGTTAAAGAAGCGGAAGAGGCCGGGAATCTTAAGCTTGGCGAAGATGGTCTTGGTTATTCGGAATATGTGAAAAGAATAAATGAAGCGTTGAAAGGAAAAATCCCAGAGGGCACTGTTGTGGCCTTTGAGAAGGAAGGAAATGCGCTCACAATGGAAGCGGGTCGAATTCCTTACCTTCTTCAAACAGACACGGATTTAACCGGGGATCAATTGGAAGATGCTTATGTCGGATATGATCCGGACACCGGACGACCCATGGTGATCTTTGCTTTTAATCCGGATGGACGCCGACGTTTTGCGGAAATCACTGGTGCAAACGTCAATCGGCAGATGGCCATTGTTCTTGATGAAGTGGTTCAAAGTGCGCCAAATATCAATTCACGAATTGATTCACCCACCGCACAGATCACTCTTGGCTCAGGAAGAAATGTGGATGAGACCTTAAAAGAAGCTCAGTTTATTGCAACGACACTTCGAGCGGGTGCGCTTCCAGCAGCTCTTGAGCAGCTCGAAGAGCGCACAGTAGGTCCAACACTAGGTGCGGACTCGATTCAGCAAGGAAAATGGGCAGGGATTGCCGGTCTTATCATTGTCGCTCTCTTTATGATGGCTTGGTATAAAGGCTCAGGCGTCGTTGCAACAATTGCATTGGCTACAAATATTTTTTGTCTGCTCGCGATTCTTTCAGCTCTTGGAGCTACGCTGACACTTCCTGGAATTGCAGGGATTGTTTTGACGATTGGTATGGCCGTTGACGCCAACGTGATTATTTTTGAGAGAATAAAAGAAGAGCTGGCCAAGGGCTCCAGTTGGGCAGCGGCTCTTCGCGATGGCTATGAAAATGCGTTCTCAGCCATTTTGGATTCCAACGTGACCACAGCGTTCGCAGCCATAGTATTATTTTACTTCGGAACGGGACCGGTAAAGGGATTTGGAGTGACACTCTTAGCAGGGATTGTGACATCACTTTTCACAGCCATTTTTGTTTCTCGGTACATCTTCGATTTTTTAATTTTGAAAATGAAGACCAAATCGGTCTCAATATAGTGAGGTATATGAAGTGGCAAAGCACGAAAAGTACGATTTTGGACGATTTGATTTTTTAAAGGTCTCTTATCCGATCGCGGCAGTGACTGTGATCGTGGTCTTAATATGTGTTGGTCTTATCGCTACGAAAGGCTTTAACTACGGCGTTGATTTTGCCGGTGGAACTGAAATTCAGGTTCAGTTCTCAGAGGAAGTGGATGCTGGAAAAGTGCGTGAGTTTGCTGCTGAAGCTGGATACCCCAATGCTTCCGTTCAAGCGATTGGAGATGAAAACGAGTTTTTGATTCGTATTGGTGCCCCTGAGGCAGCGACTGAGGGAGAAGCTAAAGAAACCACTCAGGAAGACATTCAAAATTTAACTTCCAGTTTGAATGAGTTCTTTGCCAATGAAAATCCAACTGTTCGACGGGTGGATACAGTCGGAGCGCAGGTTGGAAACGAGTTAAAAAAGAATGGTCTATTAGCTCTTTTTTACACTCTTTTATTGATTTTAATCTACGTTGGGCTTCGATTTGATTATCAATTCGCTCCGGCGTCCGTGTTCTGTCTTTTCCATGATGCCGTTGTGACACTGGGAATCTACTCGCTTTTCAATCTGGAAGTTAACATTCAAACCTTGGCGGCAATCTTAACGATTGTGGGATATTCACTGAATGATACGATTGTGATTTTCGATCGTATTCGTGAGAACATGGTCGTTTATCGAGGAAAAGATTTTGCTTGGCTAGCGAACAGATCCATCAACGATACGCTCTCTAGAACCATTTTAACGAGCTTAACAACATTTATGACCGTGTTTGTGATGTATATTATCGCGGGTGGGGTGATTGCAGACTTTGCTTTGACAATGATGATTGGTATCGTTCTTGGAACGTTCTCAACAATGTACGTCGCTATTCCTCTGGTTATCTTTTTTGAAAAGTTTCAAAACTCAAAGAAGACGGCTTAGGCTAATGATGATGGGTGGTTAACATGAAAAAGAAAACACAAGACGATGTGACCACCCGAATTGCTCACAAGATTTTAGAGAAAGTTAGGGTCATTCGCGATAGCCTACCAACTCTTCGAAAAAAGAAAACGACCAAGTCAAAAACAAAATCAGCAAGCAAATCAACAAAGAAAACAAAAACGCGAGTGCGAAAAAGTGCACCTCGAGCCAAAAAATAACTTCATTGTACTTTTATCATCCGGATTGGATTCAACGGTGAATTTGGCCTTGGCCTTAAAGGAAGGCCAGGTGAAGCTGGCGTTGACCTTTGATTATGGTCAAATGGCAGCCAAAAAAGAATCTGAGTCTTCGAGGGCCTTGTGCGAGAGCCACAATGTGCCTCACAAATTGGTTGATCTGAAATGGTTCACCAATTTCTCAAACAGTGCGCTCAATGAGAAGCAATCTCTTCCGATTGAGTCACAAGTCTCGATTGAGAACAAAGAAAAGAATATTGAATCCGCCAGACGTGTCTGGGTGCCAAATCGAAATGGAATCTTTCTAAATATTGCAGCTGGATTTGCAGAAGGCCTTGGCGCTGGGTTTGTTGTTCCAGGATTCAATCGTGAGGAAGCAGAAACCTTTCCGGATAATTCCCATGATTTCTTAGAAAGCCTCAATCGCTCTTTTGAATTTTCAACGGCCGCTCGAGTTCAAGTGAAGTGCTTCACCACGGATTTGGATAAATCAGAGATTGTTCGAA
>CAZWVK010000133.1:0-2230 GCA_964636785.1 uncultured Pseudobdellovibrionaceae bacterium
AGATCCCGCACAAGGTCGCAAAGAATCCAAAAAACTGACTCATTAAAGCGCTACTTTTAAATAGAAAATAAAGACCAGCTGCTCCCCATGCCACACTGGCTGCAGCGGTCTGCGAGACCCAATAGCCATTGGCATATTGGCGTTCTGAATAGCTCCAAAGACTCCACGTTAATAATAAAAAGGCTGCACTCACACGAAAAACAGGATTCGACAGGTTTACGAACTGCAAAGAAAAAGAATCCACAAGTGGAAGAGCTAAAATCGAAATCGCTAAGAATACAGTTATAAGGCTGGAAAGAGAGCGAATGAATGGCAAAACAAGCATGAGGAAACTTAGGAACACAAGGCTTGGCAGAGCCAAAACGGACTCCATTCCACCCATTTGAATTTGTCCGACACCACCTCGGATCTGATACAAAGCATAGGTGATCCCGAGAAGAAAGATCAGACTCTGTAGAAGGTCTTTGAGCAACCCTTTCATAAATCCCGCTACCACGACGAAAACCGAAATGATCGTCGCCGGTAGCAGAATCGTTTTAAGAAATATCTGAATGAGCATTAATTATTTCTTCTTGGGCTCATCCTTAATCGCTTCAAGGCTAACGAAGAGATGAACCACATCACCAACCATGTTTTCACCTTGCATAAAGTTCATTCCGAAATCCGAACGTTTGACTGTGAAATCAGCACTTCCACCGGTGCGAGTCTTTCCATCCTGATCTTTTCCAGTGCGATGTCTTTCAAGTGGAACTGTCATTTTCTTTTTAACACCGTGGAGCTCAAATGTTCCAGTGACTTCATATTTTCCACCTTTGCCTTTTTTAATGGATTCACTTTTAAAGGTGATATTCGGAAACTGTTTTGCATTGAAGAAATCAGGACTTCGCAAATGCTCATCTCTTTTGTCCACATTCGTATTAATGGAAGCCGTCTTAATTGTGACGTCTAAAGATGAGTTCTTTGGATTTTTCTCATCAACCATCGCTGTACCGCTGATGTCCCCAAACATCCCGTAAACATACGAAAAGCCCAAGTGATCAATCTTAAAAACCACAGAGCTATGCAGCGGATCGATCGTGTATTTTTCCGGTTCAGCCATTGAAAGTGGTGAAAATAAACATAGTGCGAGCAAGAAGGACACTGTTCTCATCTCATCATCTCCTTTTAAAGGTGTAAGGTACCAACTCTCTTTTTGCCACACGCGGAGTGCTCTTGAAAGCGGGAGAGTTCATTTGCGCGGTGTGCAGCAAACAGATCGATCCGTTTGCACTTCGATATTAGGGGGTTGCTTCAACGTTAAGCAGACGATTGATGATCACCGAAAAAGATTCGGTCAAAGCCATCCGATCCGAATCCACATGCGAATAGGGATCATTTAAGAAGGAATTCATAAAAAGTGAGCCCTTATCAACGAGTGAGCCAGTATCTGGCGCCCGTCTTTCTGCCAAAATGAACTTATAAATGGCGCGAACGTAGCCTTCGTCATAATCCGCTTCTTTTTTCGCAAGACCCTTTGCCAAGCTATTAATAAAATCCCTAAAGATCGGGTAAGCATAATTCACTTCTTCATTGGAAAGTCGGCCATCTTGATCGAGATCAAAGCGAGTAAGAACTGTTTCTGTGTAAAGAATAATCACTGAGATTGTACTGAGCTCTGATTTTTCAATCCACTCTGAGTCTGAGTTCGTTTTAGAAAACGCAGCGTTTAGCAAAAGATTCGAGTAACGAAGCCTTTGATCCAAGGGCAGATCGACCAACCACTCTGTTAATCGCGGAGCAAACTCCGCTTCATTGGCAAGAACAAAACTAATTCCATTGCGCACGCACGATCTTGAAAGTTTTCGCGCTCCTCGAAAATCAATGGGTCCCTTTTCACAATGATAAAGCTTTTTATAAATCTGTTCAGTGAACGTTCCTGCAGAAAGCAGGTAAGCAATCAAATCCACACCTTCTGAGATACTCATTGCAGCGTCACCGAACATGCCATTTGCAGAATAAGTGAACAAATTCCCTTCCACATAAGAGCGAGAGCCCGCTGTTCGATTGCGACTATCGAGCCACTTTAAAGCCACTCCAACATCAAAAAAGTCCGTATAGAATTCTTGAAGGCCGGAAGCCCCGATATAGTAACTCTCGCTTCCTGCTCCTGAGCCATAAGCTTTGAACACCATTCGAACAGCTCGATAAAAAATCAGTGTTAAGGAAAGATTATGCAGATCATATTCCACAC
>CAZWVK010000133.1:2240-6713 GCA_964636785.1 uncultured Pseudobdellovibrionaceae bacterium
ATTTTGATAGCCAAGGGCCACCATGGAAGAATCCGGAAGAAAAAGTGGACGCCTGGTACTGATAAACCGGCGATACTCCGTCCATCCCAAAGGCACCTGATCAGAAGAGATCTGATGCGACGAACCACCAGTATTAAGATAAATCTGTGGTGGAGTTGCAAATGGATCGCCAAGTCGAATCACATGAGTGGATATATAATCTTGTGTGCTGGCCCAGCTTTCAAATTCATCACTCAGTTTAAGAACATGTGATATGCGATAGCCGGTGAACTCACTCACCTGCCCACGGTCAAGAATCTTAGACATAAACAATTCGATCGCTTGGGACCAGACTTTGGAGCCCAAACCCAGTGGTAGCCATTTCATTTTGTCCATGGCGATCAAGAGTCTACGAACCTCATCTCTTGGAATCATGCGCTCTTTGCGGGAGGAAATCAGCTTGGTGAGTTCATCTCTTGTCTGGTCGACCACGTGGACCAGGTTCTTAAGCCCCACACCATGAAGCAGATCCTGACCACTGACACCATACTTCACCTTTAAAAAGACCATGTAAACGCTTCGCCCGTAGTTTAAAAAAGCGTCCCAATCGTCTTTTTGAATCACATAACGATCCCCACCCGTTGTGATTTCTTTCACCGAGGCAACAAGCTCCATCCATTCTTTTGCAGGTCTTCCATCTGGAAAGACTTCATACCACTTGATAAAGCGTCTAAATTCTTCGAGGAATTTTTCAAAATCCTTTAAGGAATAGGTGTTTTCGGTGGCGCGAAGTGAAGTTATAAAAATCCTCATCACTTCACTCAACGCTTCTTGAGACTGATCCAGCTCGATTGCAATTTTATCCGGTGGAATGGATGATGCCAGCTTTGAGTTAAATACCCTTATATGCGGCTTTAAAATAAGTGCGGCCTTCTTAATATCCTCAAGAAGTCTTAATGCTGCAGCTAAGTCTTTTTTACTGATTTGATCAACACGTCCACCAACGAATGTTTGCTTAATTTTCATAAACTCAGCCAAAAGCTCAACACTGAGTTCCCTTTTCTTTGCGATCTTATTGATAAACGCCCGCAAATCTTCCGGATCATAAACGTCTTCACCAGCACGTCGACGCACACGCTTCGTGAAATCACTCACCGAAACCTTAAGACAATCAATAAACTCAACGACCTGTTCATTACTGAGCTGGTCATTAAAATACTCACTCACCTTTTCTGAAATCAGATTGACGCACGAATAACCATCCATGCGAACTTCACCTTCTGGTGCTGGTCGCTCCCCAATTTCAAGACCACAAGAAGTCATTAAGAAACTGAATATAATAAGAAGGAGTTTCTTAGAAGACATAGCCAACTCCTCCATACACTCGATCATTGGATCTGTAGCGACTAAATAGTCCTGCGTCCGGAGAAAGAGGATCCGTTAACGATCCAAGAACATCCACTGCAAGAAAACCCTCCAGGGCATTTTTCCTATAGGTCATTCGTGAGTTCAACCATGAGCCTTTTTCCTGAGTGGAGTAAGAGTAACGAACAGTCCAGGTCAAAGAGGTTTTGGATTGACCAAAAAGTCTTAAGCTCCCATTGACACTCAATAGATCTGCAAAGGAGTAGCGATCAACAGAAGATTCCACACTTCTTGAAGGATCCCCGCCACCAATAGAACTTCCGGCTGAAACCTCTTGAAAGTAGTCCACTCCTAAAATCAACGAGCGCGATAAAATAGAAAAACGCCGTTCATACGCAACAGCTGGAATATGTACAGGTTTTAATTCCGTTCCCGCCCACCAGTCTTTCGGAATCTTGGGGTCAACGGGGCGATCAATGGTCCATGACAATAAAAATTTATCATCTTCATGCTCCCAACTGCTCTCGGCTGTAAACACATGATGGTTCACGACTGATGGATGAATCTGTGCGGTTCCATCTGTGGTCAGTGGATCCACACAGCCCGTACACTCAATACCAATGAAAAACTGATTCATGGGTTTAAATGCATAAGCCATTTGAAACTGAAACGGTCCCACAGGATTAATTTCAATCATCCCACCAAGACTTGGGTTCATTACAATTTCTTCTGGTCTTGGGGCATCCATTTCGTAATATAAGTTTGAACTCTCCTCACCCAGACGAAGACGGGTCTGTGGCTGCCAAAACCAACGGCTGGAAGATTCAAAGCGCCCATTGTTCAAGCGAAACTGCGGGCCTTGATCCGGTAAAAAAATCGGGGACGCAAAGAGCATCACATGAAGAGGTTGTGCGTCCATATCGAAGAACGCTCCCGTTAAACCTTGTTGAATTGGATTTAAGTAATCCCATCTCAATTGAGGCTGCCAGATTCCAAGACCAAGCCGCCTGTCAAACTCACTCCATGTGCGAATCTGTCGCCCAACGCTCACTTGGACATTGTTCTTCTCTTCGGTCAGTCGAACAAAAAGCTCGGGAACTCCGTAATAGAGCTCGTGCTCTGGATTGATAGAGCCCTCAAAGATCGCATTTGCAGCCCAATCAAAAGTTTCACTCTTGCTTCGGTAATCTAGACTCCCACCAAGGTAGCCATAGTTTTCAGATTCGCTGGCAGTTCTCTGATCGGTCATGAAGTGCGATCCAGTGAAACGCAAATGTCCCTTCCAAGGGGAAGATTTCGCATGAGTTTCAAAACGCTCCGGAAGACCAAGGCGCGAGCTTGGATACGAAATGAACGCAAGCGCTTCAAGACCAGTGAGTAAACTCATGGTGATTAAGATAATCGAAAAGCCAACTCTCAAAAAATAATCCCCTGGTTAAACCCTTCTCTATGCCTTCAAAACGTTGCACAACTTAGGCCGATAAACCCCTGATCAAGCAAGGGTTTTTTGAGAATACCAAAGGGTGTGGCGGAAAAGCCAAACTCGATGAATTTTAAGTAAATTTTCTATAGCTTGGAGAGCTCAGCTAGAATCTGCAGCAGTCTCGTGCGGTCGGCCGAAACATCCCAACCATCTGGAAACAGCTTCCAGTGAAAATATCTCAGCCATGCGCCATGAAGATCCGAATCCAGTGGCGTCTTTCCGTAGCGAAATAAGTATGTAAAAAATGCCAGGGTGTCTTCTTTAGGAACATTCACCTGGCCCAAAAGTTTCTCTAAAATTGGGCCAAAAACCTGATAGGAACTCACCACTTCAGCTGTTGAGAGGAGAGAATCCCCATCGTCATAGCGAAGCATGTAGAATTCAAGATAGGTCAAAATCATAAGATTCATAAAAACAGAATCATCACCACAAGCTTGCTTGGCCAGTTCAAAAAAGATTTCCCGATTTTCTGGCGTTTGATGGATCAGATAATTCTTAAGATTTGGAAAATTTGAAAGATTCTTTTCAAATCCCTCTTTGAATTTTTGATGTTTACATTCATTGCTGCGACAGTTTTGTGGGAGTGATTTGTTAATAGCATCGCTTTGATTGAAGGATGACCAAACCATCCATATGTAAGTGGTCAATTCATTTTCTGAAATGCGGAAGTCACCGTCAGATACAAGCGTAAAAACCCCCATTTCACGAAAGATCTTTGCCGCCTGATCAGATCCAATTTCAAAATCAACATCCAAAGCTTTCAGAACATTGAGAGCGTCAGTCAACACCCGTTCAAAATCATCTTCACTTAAGTTTTCAAACCCATAGCCTTGAAAAGCTTGGCCTATGAGCGTGTGAAAAAACGCCAGAGTATGAGTTCTTGTCGACCAGTCGGGATGTGAGCCGATCTTTTCGAAATAAATATAACCATCCTTCGTGGAATGGATAGGACCAATCTGATTGGATAGGTTTTGAAATTTTTCGTTTTGTCCATTTAAAGCCGTATCATAAGTACTTTTTAAGGCTGACAATTTCTCAATGAAGCGTTGATCAATTCGATGCACACCGAGGTATTGCTTGATGAAAAATTCAAACGCATAATTAATCCCTGATGGCTTCAAAGATCTTGGCCACCAGGATTTTCTGGCAGCCTCATCCACGAACTGCTGAATGCGAGCGATCTCAACATCCACTCCACCAAAAAGATGGCTTAGAATTCCAATCAAGTGACTAAAACTACTGTCATGAATGAAATCCGCAATATTTTGAGAATCCTTCTTAAAATAAATCACCCGAACAATATGTAAAACATGCGTTGATTTTCTTAAAAACCCAGGCCATTCCTCAGATCTAATTTTTCTTTGATCACCACCAATCAGGATTTGCTTAAGGTCAAAAAGAAGCGGCAATGAGTCGATCAGCTCTGAAACGATTCTTTTATCTTTTTTGGGATCCAACCAATCTTGGAGCGAAACCAAGAGCTCTTTGATTTCAGTTTGTGTGAAAAGTTGCTCCTGGCCTTCAAGCCATACACCAAGCTCAAGCATGACCTGATCCAAAACTCGAAAAGACTGATCAATACTCTCTAGGCTGGCTCCCGAGTGATTCTTCAGAAAGATGTTTTTAAGATGGGGATTGAGTTGAAT
>CAZWVK010000134.1:0-6557 GCA_964636785.1 uncultured Pseudobdellovibrionaceae bacterium
AGCTGAGAAAACGCTTCTACCCCCTTTTCGCAAAGTGAAGTCCATTGAAGTCACTGGGCTGACGATTAGTGATAAGGAAAAAATCACTCGTCGATTCTAGCGCAAATGATTTAATGACATTTGAGTAAATTTTTGATGATAATGCCTCATGGCATCCAATTTTTACCAGCTCGTAATTCTTTTTTTTTCTGTGATCACCTCTGTTCAGGTCGGAGCGACGTCCTTATTAAAGTCCTTTTCCAAAGAGGTTTTTAAAATGGAGGTGGTTGAGTTTATGCCTATTGAAGGTCATCATTTTGAACTGGCTGCGCCTCAAGTCTGTGGAGATTCTGCGCCGATCTCCAAAGAATCATTAAAAATCAGCTGCCAAATGCAGGAAGTGGGCCTGGCAAAAGTGGAGTTGAATATCTGTGATGACAATAAGACTTTTTGTAAGCCCGTTGTGATCGATCTTAATGTTTCAGAGCCACCAAGAGGTTTTGAGCGACCAAAGTTGACGCCTCAGCTCGTGGAAATGAAAGAGGAAATTCATGAAGAACTTCTTTCTGGCTTTCGCAATTTAAGTCTGAAGGAAGCAAAAGCTACTGCCGCAAAATTTAGCGGCCCAGTCTTGATTATGATTTCAACGGATTGGTGTCCGCCCTGTAATCAGAGCAAAGAGTACTTTCTTTCCTCAAATGAGTTTCAGGAATTTACGAAAGATTGGCTGAAAATCTATGTCGATGGAGATCATGAGAATTCAAATGAATTTGATCAGGAGTTTTCATTTTTTGAATATCCGACTTTTATTTTAACCAATTCGAATTTGGTCGAAGTCGGACGCTTTCGAGATGAATATACGATATTTGATTTTAAATTATGGGTGAAAAGGGTGTCTCCTTATCTCGCTTCGGGGTTTCAGAAGGTGCGCCAAGACGTATTGGCACGAAAAGATAGTTCGTTTAAACAAAGAGCTATTGATCTACTGACATTCACAACACAAGCCTCAAAAGAAAAGGATTTAAGCTACGTTCTAGAAATGGCGCTTGCTAAGAACGACAAGGAAGTCTTAGAGGCTTTTAAATATGATGAGGTGCCACAAGATTTAAAACTCTCGTGGATCTCTGTAAATGCAGAGCGCTTGACCCCTCAACCTTTCTCTAAAGAAAAGCTCAACGAAGAAGGTCTGAAATTGGCTCATTTGAAGCCGTCATTTTACACTTATTTAACAGAAATATGTAAGACGGACAAAGAGCGCTGTAAGCATGAGACGAGCTCAATCTCAGAGCGTGAAAAACTGATCCTATCCAGGGAAAGTCGAAGGGAACTGGAAAATCTTCTTCTACTTGCAGATGAATTTTATAGTCGTACCTATTTCTTTAAATCGCAAAATGATTTAAAGGCGCAGAAAAAAGCCGCAAAGCTTTGTGCTGATACATTTGAAAAAGTACTTCCAAAATCAAAACTAAAAGTCCCTCGTTATGCCATGCAAGGAATCTTGGCTTGTGTAAGGGATTACGATCTTAAGCGTGTAGCAAAGATCTATCTTGATTTGATTGAGAAATATCCGGAAGACTCCACATTTCTTCTTCGTTATGCGCGATTTTTGAGAGATCAAATGAAAGATTTGAAGCAGGCAAAAGTCTGGATTCTAAAAGCGCTTGAGAAATCTTATGATTTCAATTGGTTTTATTCGGCATCTCTTAAGGTTCAAATTGACCAAGCCCTTGGTCATAAAGCAGATGCGCGAGAAACCATTCATGAGGCATATAAGAGACTTGATCTTTCGCGGAACCCAAACCACGCCTCCCGGTATCAATTGATCTTATCGCGTTTTCGTGATCTCGAGCGCGGATTGTAGTATCTGGACAATCGTCGAATATAAAAAAACTTCCTTCTTTCCGATAGATATTTAGAGAAAACACTTAAAATTAATATTCATTAAGGAAGTTTTTTTTTGAATTCAGAGCAGAATCAGGTGAGTGAAAGCAACACTCCAAAAAATTCTAAACGAACTGAGAAAGTGATTATCTCTGTCGCTTTGCTTTTGCTTTTGCTCTCTCTTGGATCGCTTTACTTTGATGATTGGTTGTGGAGTGGATTGCGTTCTCGTAGCAATTCGATTGGGATGATCACCTCTAAAACAGGGGATGTAAGACTAAAATTCGATCAAGAGGTTTCCTGGTTAAAAGCCACCACTGGACAAAGTCTTCAATACAACGACTCTGTGTTCGCCGGCCCAAAATCAGAAGCGGATATTAAGCTTGGCGAGAGTCAGTTGACGGTCACGGAAAATTCACTTGTTGTTTTAAGACGCGAGATGGACGCGAATTTTTTAAATTTGAATTTTGGAACCCTCTTTGGAAAAGTCGCTAAGAATGAAAAAGTATTTATCGACACAGGGGCGGGTCAGCCCACACTTTTGAAAACCACGTCAAACGCTCAGATTGTATTAAAGAAAGTGGGAGAGAAAACGTCTCTTGAAGTCGTGGATGGTGTGGCTGAGATTGAAATCAATGGCGTTAAGAAAACGGTGAGCAAAAACAATCCTATAGTTCTTCCATCTGCGCCAGAGGCAAAGGCCCAGGTGCCAAGACAAGTTGCAGAAGAACAAAAACGGATTGAGATTCTTCCGCCAAGTCCAACTGAGTTTATTTTCTCTAAAGAGGCCAAGGAAGTGAATTTCAAGTGGAGCTATGGGGGAGAAACTCAGGTTTCATCCAGTGATCAGTTTGAAGTTGAGTTTGCAAGTGAGCCTAGTTTTCAAAATCCCTTTCGAAAATATGCAAAAGGTGTCAACGAAGTTTCTGTTTATATGGCAAGAAGCAATGCGCTTTATTACCGTGTGAAAGGTCCACGTGGTGAAGTCAGTCCGGTGAATCACTTTGGTTTTGTACGCATGTTTACACCACAAATTGTAACTCCTGTCTTTGATCAGGAATTTTCAGTCAAGGCCGGGGAGTCTCAAGCCGTGATGTTTGGATTGAGAAGTGGACCGGATCGGCCTATTGTTAAGACTCAGATTGCAGCTGACCCTGAGTTTCAAACAGTTTTACTTGAAAATTCCGGACGAGAACAAGAGTGGGTCAAGGAGCTTCCAGGTGGGCAATATTTTGCTCGTGCCCAATCGGATTATGGACAAGGATTTGTAAGTGATTGGTCAAAAACCACATATTTCAAAGTCAAAGAGGCTCGTCCGGTTACTCGTCTGCCGCGGACTTCTCTTCATCGGGAGGCTGTAATTGAGAATTTGAACTATCCGTCCCATCTTTATTCAGCACAAGATGAAGAAGTGAAGTCTTATCTTAAAGAAAAAGGCTTTATGCGAGATTTCTTTGTGAATTTAAAGGATCATTATGATCAGCTTGCGATTGATTTTGGTGATGGTGAAATCGTAAATATAAAAGACTCCGCACTTCCTGCGGACAAACTTTACCCGTCGACGCTAGGCTATCGTTATCAGCTACAGAAGAAAGGTCAACTTCCAAGTCGTTGGTCGCCTCAAGAATCGATTCGTATTCGCCTTGAACCTCCTAAATCAAATGGTGTTCATTTGGTCTCGGAAAAGCTGAAAGATGATGGAAAAGTTCCGGTTCGAGTTCAGTTTACTCCTGTCCTTTTTGCGAAAAACTACGAAGTTCAGTTAGCGGACAACTCCTCTTTTAATGAAGCACAGTCGCTGGTCGGTGTTTCTTCTGCACGTGAATTTGAGCTTGAGATGAATCGGGATTACTATTGGAAAGTTCGCGCACTTGATAAAAGTGGTCGGCCTTTAAGTGATTTCTCTGGTGTACGAAAGCTCTCTTCCAATCAGTTCGCTAAAGAAATCCATTTGGCAAAATCTAAATCAGCTCCGAAGGAGAGAAAGCCCGCCTTTGCTGATACGCGCACAGAGACTAGAAGCAATTTGAATCTAATGAATTTCAATTATCGGCTGAATCGATTCTGGGCATGGTTGGGCTCAGGTTTTAGCTATGTTAATTATCAACAATCCATTGCCGAGCGTGGAGCTCTAGATAGCGCAAGTCGAAATGAAATGCCTGGCCAATATTTTGAGGTGGGGTATGTAGGCGAAAATGGGTACGGTGGAGTGTTGGGGTATAAGAGCACTCCAGGAGAGGTTTTGGTTGATAATGCGCCACTAGCAGAGCCCAAGTACAATTGGAGAACAATTTCACTGGAAGGCTTTTCTCTATCTCGTTCAAAATTCATGATTTTTGGGCTTCCTATTTATTATGGTCCTCGCGCTGGAATCCAATCTCATAGTATTCCGTATGTCTTTTTAAACTCTCTCGATACCTTGGAACTCAGACAGAACGATATGTTAACAGCGTCTTTGGGAATGATGGCAGAGGCACCACGAAATAGGTGGAGATTTCACACCTATATGCGCTATCAGTATCCGCTCACGGCTTCAAGCGGCAGCGCGAGCGAGTTTTCCATCAAACCGAAATTCGCATTTGATGGATTAGTTGGAACTTCATATTATTTCTCACCTCAATTTAAGGTTGGGGCTTTCTGGTATGGTCAGTGGCATTATTATGACTTCGTTTATGGTGACGCCTCGATTACAAATAGAGGAGAACAATCCCTGTTCTACTCCACCATGGATGTTCGCTTTGGCTTTGAGTTCTAGGAGAAGAATCTCTTCCTCCAGAGCCTATTTTCGACCAGAAGTGACTCCAGCTCTTGAAAGACTTCGACATCCAGATTGTGTCTAAAGAAAATATTCGCAGATCTCCCAAGAAGACGTTGTCTTTTCCAAGGTGAATTCCCAAATTCAGACCTAGCGGTGTCATGCCAAAGATGGAAAGCTTCGAGTGGAGACTTTAGGAATTTTGCTCCACTCTTGGCGAGCCGGTAACCTAAGTCGGTGTCTTCAAATCCATACGAATTGAATACGGATTTAAATCCCCCGACTTCATGGTATTTTTCGGCTTTGACTGACAACCCGTATGTGCAAACATACTTCCACCGGTGAGACATCTCTTGCCACGGTTTTGGATCTTCGAAGAAGATCTTCCAGTAACCTCCCTCTGGATGAAAGATGTCATTTTCGCCATCAACTGAATCGTAAAACTCTAATGCTTTCGAGGGCTCTTCTTTGAGATATAATCTCTGAATTTGAACCACATCATAATCGTCGTACTCATGGCTTTCATAGAGATGACGAATGTAGTTCGGCGGAACAAGCATGTCTGAATCGAGAAAAGCATACACGAGTCCAGTTGAGCGTCTTACTCCGAGGATTCGAGCTCGGCCTGCTCTGAACTGAAAATCTCCCATTTTTCTATTTTTCGAGCGCGGATACTCAATAAGTCTAAACCGCTCTGGAAGGAAACCTCGTTGAGCATAGTCTAACAATTGAGTTGACGTTCCATCGGTGCTCCCATCATCGATGACTGTCACTTCGAACGAGATGCCCGCTGTTTGCTGGCGGACTAGATTTCTCACCACCCGACAGACGTAATCCCTGTTATTGTAGGATGGTATAATCACGGAGATATCCACAGGTGCAGAGGTGGACGAGTCAAATAAAATTTTCTCTTCCACATTCAGATCTTCAATTGACAGAGTTGGATTGAAGATCTCAATCCCTTCAGGGGGAATAATATTTAAAGATGGAAACTGATTTGCGATCTTCTTAAACAGGAGCACTAGTTCTTGAGATGTGAGAAAGTGATCTTTATTTTCATCGTAAAGTGGACAATAAAAACGGACTCTCTCATGCATTTCTTCTGGAAGAGATGATAGAACAGAAATTATATTGAAGCTTCGATTTGGGATTATCCAAATATCGAATGTGAATTTATTTGAAACTTTTTGAAGTGTTTCGATTGTGAGGTTGTTATCACCAATTAGAATAACGAGAGAGCTATTCTCAGGAAACTTGTTCTCCAGGCGTGCCCATGAATTTCCACTTAAAAATTTTGACGGCAGAAACCATCGACGTTGATGAAGTGGTGTTTTATTGAGATCTTTTTTCTCCATAGATGGCCAACGTAAGCAAGAGCTATTTGAATTCATCTCGGGGACATTTACAAAGGGAGTAGACAGTCCGACTCCAGGGCAAAACGAGCAGCTCTCTGGGCAAAAGCCTTCACTCTGACCAACTACTCGTTGACTTTCCAAACTGATCATATAAACCTCTCGCCCGATGAATGCCCCATCTAACTGTTCTCAGTACGACCTGTCAATTGTCGTTCCAACCCACAATCGTAAATCCGCGCTTAATCGCTTACTCTTATCTATTCAGCAAGTCAGCGATCAGGTTGGCATTCTAATGGAAGTTCTTATTGTTGATTCGTCTAAAAGGCCGAGTCTTAAACAATCGTTTCTCGCTCAGTTGAATAAAGATTCAGAAGTATCCTTTCTTTATTTCCCGACGGGACTCAAAGGAGTGAATGCAAAAAGAAACTTGGGTTTAAGTCACTCTAGGGGTGTCGTCACCCTCTTTCTTGATGATGATTGTGAGGTTCGCTCCCCTCAGTTTTTAAAGAGCCATTTCAATTTTCACATCTCTAATTATCGAGAGGAGATTCTCGGTGGTTCGTATGACAATGTGCCTCACGGTCTTA
>CAZWVK010000135.1:0-6514 GCA_964636785.1 uncultured Pseudobdellovibrionaceae bacterium
CTAATGGGGCTCCTGGTTGAGGTTAAATCCCACCCTCTCAAATAGTTGAAAACTGGACTTTCCGGTGGTACGTTTGGCCTGCTCGATCACTTCAAAAAATCAAAAAAGAAGGAGTCCTCGTGGCTATCGACTATAAGCAGGCTGGCGTAGACATCAAAGCCGGCGATTCCTTGGTCGACTGGCTCAAATCCACCAATCCAAAATGGCCGAACCAGCACCTTCAGGTGGATGGAATCGGAGGATTTGCAGCTTTGTTTCGTGCCGATTTCAAAGAATATAAAAAACCATGTTTGGTTTCCTGCACAGATGGGGTGGGCACAAAGGTGAAGCTCGCTGCAAAAGCAGGCAAGTTTCAGGGCGTTGGCCAAGATTTGGTTGCGATGTGTGTGAATGATTTGATTTGCACAGGTGGCATGCCGCTTTTCTTTCTCGATTACTATGCCTGTGGGAAGCTTCATTTGAATCAAGCCAAGGATTTTCTCACAGGTGTGAGAGAAGCCTGTTTGAAATCACAGATGGCACTCATTGGTGGCGAAACAGCGGAGATGCCTGGAGTTTATGAAGCCAATGATTTTGATTGCGCTGGATTTGCAATTGGTGTGGTGGATGAAGAAAAAACCTTAGGTGCACACAAGGTTCAAGTGGGTGATCGACTCGTTGGAATTTCAAGTTCGGGTTTTCATTCCAACGGATACTCACTTTTAAGAAAACTTTTTGCGGAAGATTTGGATCAGTGGATGGATGAGCTTTTGAAACCAACGGCTCTCTATCCCGAGGTGATGAGTAAAGCTTTAAAAGTCGGTGGTGTTCATGCGGCGGCTCATATCACAGGTGGTGGGCTTGATAATATTTCGCGTGTTCTTCCAAGGGGAACAAAAGCGATGATTCACTCCTGGTCTGTGCCGGGACCTTTCCTAGAAGTTAAAAAGCGCAGTCAGATGCCATGGACTGAGCTTTTAAAAACTCTCAATTGTGGAATTGGATTTGTTTTGGTGGTCCAACCTGAAAAGTTTGATGCCATTCAAACTGAGATTTCATCTGAAAATCATTTCGTGATGGATTTGGGCGAAGTGGTGGCTTCATCTGAAGAAGAGTCCAGCTGGGAACTTAAGGAATCATCGTGGGAAGGATTTAACGGATGAAGTTAAAGGCTCATTATGATGTGGTCCTCGTTTCAGCATTTGGACGTTTGGAGCCGTTAGCCATTGAGCTCTCTCAACGCGGGATGGAAGTTGCGCTCTTAGATGTGACAAAAGGTTTTGAGTCCTTGGATTTTCGCGATGTGAGCGGACCGTTTCCCATGGTTACACCATCGCCATCACTGCCAGCCCACACGGAATGGGTTACAACTCAAGCTGCGAAAGAATTGGATCGTGGTCTTTCCGTTTGGCTTCGCAGCGGACCACTTGAACTTCGCGGACCACTTGGCACGTTTTATAGTGATCATTTCTTGCCAGTTGGACTGCTTAAAGATTATTTGGCAAAGCGACTTCAGGGACCTAAAGGTTTAAGTGGTTTTGGTCGGGCATTTAGAGATTTAAGCTTCCAAGAGAATTGGTTGATTCATCTGTCTCACGGTGTGACCCAAGTCAAGATGACCATGCACTGTGAGAGCGCTCACTTGAGTCCCGAACCTTTTCCTATGAACAAGTCTGCACACTCCATTCATATCACAAAGGAAAGCCTTAATGATCTGAAAGGTGCAACGATCAATGCTGGAGTGGACTACGTCGAAGAGATTCCCGTCGATATGGATCTCAATGGCCGTTTGATCGATAATTTTGTCATTCCAAGCGGAAAAATTCGTGCGCATTTTTACGTTTGGGGAGTTCCGCAAGAAGAGTCTTTTCATTTCAACTCAAAACTCGCAAGTCGGGTCTTTGCCAAAGAGAAGCCAAAACTTTCGGATTGGGTTTGGAGACGTCTGGTTTTAAAGACATCCAGTGAACTGTTTGAGCGGATGCCAGAGTGTTTTTTGATGATTCAAAATCCGGACTGGTCTTGGACCAATGAGAATTTTGTCATTTTTAGAAATGAGATCCAAGGGGAGTGGGATCTGTGGATTCGCACGCCTCGAAGCACCGAAGACGTATCCATGATTGCTGAATCCATTAAAGGTGAAATAGAGTCGCGTATTGGAAGTGACTCATTTGAGATTTCTATACCGCCATCAAACGGTCTGTTTTGTTTTCCCGTGTATGAGGAAGTTTCACTTTCATCATTACCAAAACCCTCGCATAAGAATCTTATTTTTGAAGCTCAGGAGGGTGTTGGAAGACTCGATTGGGCCTCGCGTTTTGAAAGCCAGCCTGAAGTGTTAAGCAAACTTGAATCTTGGAAGATAAAACTCGATAAGCAGATGTTAAAAAAAGGAGGCGTCATTGATCGCTCGATACACGCGCCCTGAAATGGGAGAGCTTTGGACGCAAGAGGCGCGCTTTCAATGCCTTCTCGAGGTAGAGGTTGCAGTGGCAGAGGCACAGAGCGAGTTGGGAATCATTCCCAAAAAGGCCGCTCAGGACATCAAAAAGAAAGCGCGATTTTCAATCCCTCGTATCGAAGAGATTGAGAAAACCACCAGGCATGATGTGATCGCATTTGTCTCAAATATGGCTGAGAATGTGGGGCCCATGGGACGTTACATCCACTATGGCATGACATCTTCCGATGTTTTAGATACCGCTCTTGCTCTACAGATTAAAAAAGCAGGTCCCATCCTTAAAAAATCCTTTCAGGCATTGGAAAAATCGCTTCTTAAAAAAATCAGTGATCATAAAGAGACAATGTGTGCGGGACGCACACACGGTATGCATGCCGAAGCGACGACGTTTGGCTTAAAGCTTGGTGGTTACTTAGCGGAAGTTCGCAGATCGTGGAAGCGGCTTGAGCGCGCACTTTATCAGGCAGAATTTGGAAAACTCAGTGGCGCAGTTGGGACTTACTCTACGCAAAGTCCGGAGGTTGAGAAAAGAGTTTGTAAGAAGCTTGGGCTGAAGGTTGAAACCATTGCGACTCAAGTTATTCCCAGAGATCGACATGCGGAAGTGATGTGGGCACTGGCTATGGTGGGTGCAGCTCTTGAGCGCTTAAGTGTGGAGCTAAGGCACCTTCAGCGCACCGAGGTGGGAGAAGTGATTGAAGGCTTTCAAAAAGGGCAAAAAGGCTCCAGTGCCATGCCTCATAAGAAAAACCCAATCAGTGCTGAGAATTTAACTGGAGTTGCACGGATCCTTCGCGGCTATTTGTCGGCGTCCATGGAAAACATTGCTTTATGGCATGAACGAGACATTTCTCACTCCAGCGTTGAGCGCGTGATTTTTCCAGATGCGTTTATTATTTGCGACTATGCGCTGGATCGCATGAGTCGACTGATCGATGGATTATTTGTGGATAGTGAGCGGATGAAAAAAAATATGGACCTTTCCCAAGGACAGCTCTTTAGCTCGCAAGTTCTTTTGGCATTGATTGAAGAAAAAGGTGCGAGTCGAGAAGAAGCGTACGCTCAAGTTCAAAGTCTTTGTCATGGATTAAAACCAGGTGAGCATTTAAGAGATGTTCTTTTGGATCAGAAAATTCTTGAAAAGAAACGGGTCGAGCAGATCTTTAGTGGCAAAACTTTAAAAAAAGGCATTGAAGAGAACTTAAAGCGCTTGAATGCGGGACGGTCAAAATGAGTTTCGAAAAGTCAGATCTTCTTTATGAGGGCAAAGCGAAGAAGATTTATCAAGTGAAGGATCGAGATGATTTGGTTTGGGTCGAATACAAAGACAGTCTGACGGCTTTCAATGCTCAAAAAAAATCCTCTTTTGAGAATAAAGGTGAAATCAATCAGGAGGTCACTTCCATTTTGTTTAATGCTTTGGAAAAAGCACAAGTTCGCCATCACCTAGTCTCTCGTGTGGGTGAGAAGGATCTTGTGTGTTTAAAAGTGTCGATCATTCCTTTAGAGGTTGTGGTTAGAAATACGCTGGCAGGATCGACTGCCAAAAAGTTGGGAATCGAAGAGGGGCGAAAGCTTGATCAGCCCTTGGTTGAATTTTATTTCAAAGATGATTCTCTTGGAGATCCCTTTGTCAGTGATGATCAGGCTTTGATGATCAAAGCTGTGGGCAGTCAAAAAGAGCTGGATGAGATGAAAAGCTTGGCGTTGAAAATCAATCAGAGACTGAAAGAGATTTTTCATAAGGTTGGGATTGATCTGATTGACTTTAAAATTGAGCTTGGTCGAACTCCTGGTGGAGAGCTCCTTTTAGCGGATGAAATCACTCCAGACACTTGCAGACTTTGGGATTTGAAAACCGGTGAGAAATTAGACAAGGATCGCTTTCGCAGAGATCTTGGAAAAATCAAAGAATCCTATGAGGAGGTGCTTATGCGTCTCAAAAAATGGGAAAAGGAGAGCCAATGAGCCAATCGATCAAAGTTGGAGTTAAAGTCCTTCCGCGCCCGGAAGTTTTGGATACTCAGGGACGTGCGGTAGAAGCCACGCTGAAAGAGGGTGGATTGAATTTAAATCACTGCCGCGTTGGGAAGTACATTGAAGTGGACGTGAAAGCGAGTAGCGCAGATGAGGCCATAGAGCAGGTTAAAAAAATGGCGGAGTATGTGCTTTACAATCCGCTGATTGAAAATTTTGAATTGGAAGTGAAGTCATAAATATGAGTGTTAAAGTTGGAATTTTAAGATTTCTAGGCACCAATTGCGATCGCGATGTGTGGCAGGCCGTAGACGCCATGGAAATGAAGCCCACATGGCTTTGGTATCAGGATCAGTTTGACCCTAAAGAATTTGATGCGCTTTTTATTCCAGGTGGATTTTCCTATGGGGATTATTTGCGTTCAGGTGCTTTAGCGGCAAAAGCCATGGCGATGAGAAGCGTGAAAGAGGCGGCAGATAAAGGGGTTCCTGTGATGGGAATCTGCAATGGCTTTCAGATTCTTTGTGAAATGGGTCTTCTGCCAGGGGCACTGATGAAAAATCAAAGTGGAAAATTCATTGATGAGTGGGTGGATCTTGAAGTGGTCAACGAAACACCGTTTACCAAAAGGAAAAAACTTCGCTTTCCCATTGCTCACGGAGACGGTCGGTATTTTGTTACCGATGACGTCCTTAAAAAGATTCAAGATAAAAATCAGATTTGGCTCCGCTACTTCGACAATCCCAATGGTTCGACATTTGACATTGCTGGTGTGAAGTCTGAAGAGAATTCCATATTTGGATTGATGCCTCATCCGGAACGAGCGATTTCGGAATGGATGGGTGGAGAAGATGGTCGAAGTTTTTTTGAAGGATTTTTAAAATGAATCAGGAAAAATTAAAAACCTATAGAATCAATCCGAGCGAATATGAAAAAATCTGCGAACTTTTGGGACGTGAACCAAAAGGGGTTGAGTGGGCTTTGTTTAGTGCACTTTGGAGCGAGCATTGCTCTTATAAATCCTCCCGCGTTCACTTAAAAAATCTTTTTTCAAAATCCAAGCGAGTTTTACAAAGCTTTGGTGAAAACGCCGGTGTGATTGATCTCGGTCAAGGAGAGAAGGTGGCTTTTAAAATGGAAAGCCACAATCATCCAAGCTTTATTGAACCTTATCAAGGTGCTGCAACCGGTGTGGGTGGAATTCTTAGAGATATTTTCACCATGGGTGCTAGGCCCATTTCACTCGCCAATTACCTTTGTTTCGGTGAGCCCAAAGCCAAACGCATGGAGCGCTTGGTGGATGGTGTGGTGGCGGGAATTTCTGGTTATGGAAACTGTGTGGGTGTTCCTACAATCACGGGACAAACGGAATTTCACTCGAGTTATAACACCAATATTTTAGTGAACGCTTTGGCCGTTGGATATTTTGGGAAAAACGACCCAGTGGTCACCTCAGTGGCTAAGGGCGAAGGGAATCTGGTTGTTTATGTCGGAGCGAAAACCGGCCGCGATGGAGTTCATGGTGCCAGCATGGCCAGTGAATCTTTTGATGAATCTAGTGAGTCCAAACGTCCCACCGTTCAAATTGGAGATCCGTTTTTTGAAAAGCTCTTGATTGAGTCTTGTATTGAGGTCATTCAAAGAAATCTCGTTGTTGCGATTCAGGATATGGGAGCCGCAGGCCTCACCAGCTCTTCTTATGAAATGGCTGCCAAAGGCAATGTGGGATTTGAAATTGATCTTGATAAAGTGCCTCTTCGTGATCCGAGCATGGGACCCGAAGAGATTTTGCTTTCTGAAAGCCAAGAGCGCATGCTTTTGGTTTGTGAGCCGAAGCAGCTTGAAAGCATCGTAGAGGTATTCTCAAGATGGGGTCTTGATGCCACGCCTATTGGAAAAGTGATTGGTCCAAGAAAAGTGATTTTAAAGTGGCATGGTGAAGTGATCAGTGATTTGGATCCCCATGTCCTGACTGAAAACGCACCTATGTATGAGCGAGCGTTCAATGCCTGGTCTTCTAAAAACCAGGTTCAAAATTTAAGTGAAAAGCCAATTCAAAGCGGACTTGAGAAATTAAAAGAAATTTTAATGACTCCA
>CAZWVK010000136.1:0-6414 GCA_964636785.1 uncultured Pseudobdellovibrionaceae bacterium
TATGACACGAAGAGACTAGATTTTCAAATGGTCCGATTTATCGGGGGAAGGTCAAACTGGGCTAGCATATATAAGCCAAAAATAAGTTAATACACCTTTAATACAATTTCTTTTCAGGAGTGTAATATGCGAATTAGCTAAGAAATTTGGGAAATTTTTGAAAAAGTTAATGCATCTTAATACACTCAAATTTATGACGTAAAAAGCCCCTGAAAAAGAGCACCTATGAGGATAAAAGATTTAGCAATTTATTTAACCAAACTAGCTGGTTGCAATAGTATCAATGTATTTTCAAATAGCATATAGGATGGACTTTTTCAGCTCCTTTTGCTCGTCAATTCCCGCCAACGGATGATTGAATCGAAAGATCTATTTATTTAGATATTTAGAACAGCAGCTATCTAGAGTCCCATCGTCGTCGAAGCTCAAGAAAACGCTTATCATCATTCAAACTAGGACTGGCTTCACTAAGTTGACGAAAAATATCAGAAATTCCATAGGGCCAGAAATTTGTATTAACTGGCAAGATAGCCCAAAGCAAGTCTAGCACCCGATAGGGATATCTATTGATGATATCTCCAATCGAGTCATCCCTCTTTTCCGTCCTTATAAGAGAAGAAATTACATATGGATCTAAATCAATCTTTGTTAGAAAAGGAATAATAACGTCACTCAACTCATCAAAAAAATCTGGGTCAGCAAAAACAAGATCAACTAATCTTGCAGACAATTTTGGACTTTTAATAGACTTTTGCTTTGGCCAAACATTTTTAAAGAGTTCAATGGTTTCCTCTTTCCATTCGTGAGGTCTTTCGGTCATCCAAACTCTAGCCTGCCATATTGTACCTTCACGAAAGTTTTCATCAGAATGGATTAATATTTCTCGCATCTCCTGATCTTTGATCCACCGATCTCCAGTATCCTTCTTATGCCATCCTCCCAAAGTTATTCCTACTACCACTCTATCGAGCCCATCCTCAAGATCACGAGAATTTGAGGCGAACTCTGTAATGTCTAGTTTCATTCTCAGAAAGAGTTCACGATGCGGGATTATCGCAGAACGAAAAAACCCATCCCAAAATGAATTCCTCTCATCTTCATTACTGCCGCCTAACACTGCAAGCAAATGCCTTTCAGTCCAATCCGCATCAATATAATACAAAAAGTTTAAATTTCGAGACAATATATTAAGCGCGTAAATTCTTGAGTCTTTCCCCAAATGAAGCAGTTCTAAAGCATATTTCATCCAGTCTTGTGGAAGACCGCTTCCTTGCTTTTTATGTACTTTAAGCTCAGGCCATTTAAACAGGGTCTCAGCAATTTTACCAACCGGAGAATTGATCGCCTTTATGCCATGATCCGAACCTCGATTGCTACTAATTACTGAAGATCTTCCACCTTCTGGTTCATCTCTCAAAGCATCAATCAAAGTATGTACCATTTTTTGATATGTCGTTGGAGATTTCACTAGCAGATTAGTAGAAACGTTTCGCAGCCAACTTGTAAGCGCATGGATCAACTCTCGGATTACGTTCTTAGGAAATAAAGAAACTCTCTGAGTCATCGCCATCGCCATTCTTAATTTTTTACCATCTTCAAGATCGAATCTCAGAAACGTATTCCACTCATCAATCGGAAACTCTCCCTTTTTTCCTACGTTTATAAGGGCTAAATATGCCCGCAAAGGGCGATACTGACATAGACCTGAAAATGGATCTTTTCTTAAAAGTAAAGTTTCTCTATTGCTTCGCATCTCACTCGACGTTTTGATTATGTCGGAGATTGGTATTCCATATAAAATCTCCGGATTTTCATCTACCTGGACAAATCCGCCAGTTGCTCCATCAAACGACCTTATGGCTACTTGTGCATCGTTTGGAGTCCATTCAGGAACATGTTTTCTAAGTCGATCAGTTTTCTGACTCAAGTCGAACGTAAAATTGCATCCACGACTGGAAAGCCATTGGATAACGTTAAGAATGTCATAGGCTCTCCACCTTCTTCCGTCCTTATTTGTTCTATATGCTTCACCCTGCGGCCCCTTAAGAAGCCTTGTCTCCACTTTTTTTCTCTCAATTTTTTTAAACTCACTCCACCTACTTGAGAGAACAGTGAGTACATCTTTCTTAGCGTATGATTCCCATAAGAATTCATCGCTAACCTCAGTAAACACTTTAAAAAGTACCGACGCAGAAACTAATTTGTGATTCTGAGCTGCCCAAAATTTTAGTTTAGAGAAAATGGAATTGTCCAATTTCCATGCATCAAATTCACTCTTTGCGAGAGAGATATCAACTTCTAAAAGCCTATTAAATAACCTTTTATATAGTGAAATATGCTGAAAGACTCCATTCCCAAAGTTCTGCAGTTCATCAGAGGAGTATTCAGAAATCAGCGAGCCGATATATTGAGGCTCATCTTCATTAATTTCCATTTCCATGCACAATGCTAGCTCTAGGTTTCGTCTCACGCCTCTCGTAAACTCATAAAGAAAATCATCGGGAACTTTAAGGCGTTCTTCAATTCTCGGATATTCCAACCTTATATTTATTAGATCTCTCAAACTGAGAGAGTCCATGCTATTCTCATGTATGAATCTGTCCCTATGTTCGATCTTGATATGCGGTCTCAATAAATGAGTGAATTTTCTGACGGAATAGTTATCCCATCCTTCACGGTCAACTTCGCTAGAAATGCCATATAATTGTAGCGTTTCGTCTCTATTGTTAGCCTCCATACTGTCAAAAATATATTTCCACGCAAGTCGAATGGACTTAGGCAACTTATCAAATGCTCTGACTCTCTTTTCGATTTCCATTTTTACTTCAGGGTGAAGCGTCAACTGACGAGAAGCCCACCATACCATTCTTGGTTGATTTGCTATACTTCCTAACCATTGCGCCACCGACAAGAGTCTACTTGGCAATGAAGATGGCGAATTGGCAAAATGTCCCCTCAAGGGCGAATAATTGTTAAAGTTAAAATTTTTCTCATCCACTAATGAGATCCTAAAGAGGTCCCACGCATCTTTTGGCACTTCTCTTTTAGAATAAGGGTCCGAATATGTATCAGTGGGAATCGAGTCCGAATCTAAACTGTAGGAATGAAAAACATCAATTCCATCTCCACCTATTGAGCTAGTCTTTCCATATCTCAAATAGGGATCGAAAACGCACAGCCACTCAGAAGATAGTTCACTCTCCTTGGAGAGTTTCCTTGCACCCTCAATCGTCGAAACAATATGGGCGATTTGGCCACGTTCAAAAGGTCTAAGTGCTGCAGGCCCCTTTTTTGCCATACTAAACTTTTCTTTATACCATTCATCTATATTTTGGGATCTCTTTGCCCATAAGTCCAAAGTATCCCACAGTGCTTGATGGCCACCCTCATCGTTATACGGAATCGCATGAACTCCTTTATGAACCCACCGACCAATTGCCTCATCCGACCTACCGGATTGAAATGCATACATTGACCCCAACATATCTGCCCCACCATTTAACGCTTCCAAAAGGTAATTAACGGGTGGATCGTCTGCGGAGTAACCAATGAAAACCACGATATAACGCTTAATAATTTCTTTGAAGAAGTGAGTTGCCCACGCTTCAGACAAGTACGCTCTTCCAAACCCTGAACTTGACAACACAAAACCTTCACCACCAGCCCCCGTGTAGCTATCATTTATTCGACCATGCAAATAGATGATTCCCTCAAAATCGCTTTGTTTAACTAAATCAATAGACCTATGAAGGCTTGCATAGCGAACATTACTTCCACAACTTTCAAATAACCGATCAAAATTTGTGGTCACCAATCTGGTTTTTTTATTAACCGTAGATAGTTCTAAAATTGTCCTATGTGCGGACAAATCAACATTACCGTCTGGCTTCAAGCATTCTGCTACAGCCTTATTAATATCATTTGGTTCAAACTCTCTTTCAAGAAGCCCAAAAATTCTGTCGGCAGAAATAATTCCATCAACACCGACTCTATTTGTTAATTCTCTGGCCTCATAAAGAAGCTTTCGTGATGGAGACTCTTGAGATACTCCAAGCCTTTCAATTACATTGCTAGCTAGCGAAAAAAAGTCTGGTAAACCTGCTTTTGCCCTCGATACACCAGAACCACAGAAAAAAATTACTCTACCTTCGTCACGGGCAGTTAATAATTCATCTGGAATAGATGGGCCATTTTCAATAAATCTCATAGGGACTTCCTCCTACTGGGCCCAAAAAATCTCCTCAAACATTAAAGATATCTCAGCACCTCGATGAGGCTAGATGGTTCACCGGGCATCTCGCATAAGACCTTATTCGTCAGAGGAGTCTCTCCATAACTAAGTTTCACTTCGTTACGGTCGACAGCGGATAGAAGTATCTCCTTGCGCGCAAGAATTTCGATTCTCTGATCTCCATTTACGACCGAGCAGTATAGTGGATGGGAAAATCCCGCATTGGATCTCGCAGAAAGACACGCAAGACCCTCTTTACTTAAATCACTTTCGATTATATATGATATGTTCTGAGTCCAACGACCTCTAATTCTACCGTAGTCGCACAGGACACTCTCGTGAATAGAAGCTTCTTTGAATTTCAGCTTTTTGCAATAGTAGCTAAGCCTCCCTTGTGTCTTTAACTGTGCTAAATCCAAGCCGTCTTTAACTTGAAACTCAAGTACCACACGCTTTTGATTAATAAAGTTCCTATATTCAAATTCTGATGTACCCCAAATGGGCTTCTCAAATAGCATAGGCTTCACGATGGCATACCAGGCCGCCTCCGAAACCGAGGACTCGAAGGAAGATGCAGAGTAAATTACTGGTTGGTTTCTCCTATTCCATCTACCTCCATCAAGAGATCCTTGACCGTTGAAGGCTTTGTCGAGAGAGGAAAATTTTTCTTTAGTTGTTCGAAAAAGATTCATTCATACATTCTTCTTAACTCACCTCTTAAAGCGAAAATTCCTTCGTCTCCAAGAGATTGTGAATATTCAATTAAACTCATCTCTGAGAATGCTTCAGATTTAGATTTGAGAGCTGCTTTCATCATCAGAGGTTTATTTACAAACCTAGAAAATAAGAGGTCTAGCACATCAATCAACGCCTGATATCGCTCTAATGTTTCTTTCCTAGGAGCCCGTGTTTCACTCTCTAAGAAATTTCTAATCGCACTATGATTGATATTAGAAATTTGCGCTAGGTCCTGATAGGAAATTTCAAATATATTTTTTAACCTGACTAGCTTCTTCCTTAGCAAAACAGGATCTATATTGTTTCCAAGATCTAACTGAACTTTCCCAGCGCTTGCAGTTTCGGTTAAGTCCTTATTATATTTTAAAATAGAAACATCTTCATGATCGAACTGATCACCATCAGAGATCGGGATGATCTCACTCATATTAAATTTATCAGGATAGGAGTTCTTTTTTTTGATGACGTAATCTTTATAGGCTTCCTGATTTACCCAGTGATTACCGAGATGGCGAGCATTATTATATTCAATTGCTGCTGAAGCTTTCCTACTCATCTGAACTCTCCAATATTTTATCAGGTCCACTTAGGCACTCTGAAACAATATCGATAAAACTTTTCAGCATTCCTGGAACCATAATTACCGACGCAACACTTCGAACTCCATCGCCTGGACGCACTTTTCGGTCTTTTATAGTACCGGCCAAGAGCGCTGGGTTCGCTTCAAAGAATTCAATCATAGCTTGTCCCCTAGATAAAGAGACATAGGTATAATTCGCACCGTATTGCCTCCAATCATTTTGAACTTGAGATAGCCAACTTTCATTAATTTCATAAGAGTCCTCATTTTCAGATACATATTTCTTAGCGTATTTAGTGCATGTATCAGCCAATGTTTCATAGAATGGACGTTTCTTATTACTATCTTCTGAAAGCTCGAAAATGCTTTGCTTAAAATGATCTATCATTGAATCGATAGGACAGACAATTTCTAATAAATCTAAGAGGTTTGGATTTGAAAAAAAGTGGGAGACTTGAGCAAACAAAATCCTCACTTCACTCCCAACTCTCCTTACTTCAAAAGCATTTGAATAAAAAAAGTTTTCAACCCTAGGAACACCTTCAATTTCGATAGCAACAAAACTTGGGCCCTTTAAAATACCAGGGGCAGGCATACTCATTGAGGCCGTTGATCCCTCTGCCCTTCTTTGTTTTCTATTTAGGCCTTTTGTCGCCATCTTTCTTACTCCTATCTGCTTTGGCTCCCATATAACTTATCGGACAAATCAAGTCCATCTTTAAGCAATTATATATGTAGATTGCAAAATTACCAGTAAAAACAGCAATTTATGGAATTTTAATATGCCGTTTTTCGGCACTCTGCTTAAGGTATTGGAATAGCTATGCTTTCACCAGCCAACAGTTCTGCTAGTCCTTTACTAGCT
>CAZWVK010000137.1:0-6363 GCA_964636785.1 uncultured Pseudobdellovibrionaceae bacterium
GACCTTTCTCACCTCTGGAGAGTATTCAAGCCCCATCTTTATAAGCTGACTCAGGCCTAAAACCCCAGCCTTTTCAGAAACGACAGACTCTTCAGTCAGAGATTTCGGCGCGACAGGAAGTCGTGCATCCTGGGCATAGACCTTCAAAGAAAAGATCGCCAATGCCATCCATGTCCACCGAAGCTGTATTTTCAGTATATTCATTATTCCCTTTGAAAATGAATCGTAGTGCTGATTCCTCGACCGGTGAAATACGCAAATAAATCCAAGCTGTCTTCCAGTGTGATATCCAATGTCACATTGCCACTGTCGCTCTCCAGAATCACGCGAGATGCATCATCACTTCCATAAGAAAAGCGATTCAGAACGGACATTTGAGAGCCACTTTTTAAGTGACCAGTCACGGCCGGAAAGAATACCACTTCACTAGAATTGGGAACAGGAGTTTGAATTTCAGCATATCTGAGTTCAAGAGAGAGTCGAACGCTCTTACCATCCAAACGATAGGATCCTTTATAATGGCCGAGCATGGCTTCAATCTGTGGTCTTCGAAAGGCGGCTTTTCGCTCAAGCTCTAATTTTTTGGCCTTTGAAAACTCCTCTTGATCTTTGACTTGATCATCGATCTTGTCTTTGCGCTCTTCATCGCTTGAGCGCTCTGGGCCACAGCCCATCATAAGAGCGCTCACAAAAAAGACACTTAAGAAAATATGAAATCCTTTTGACACTTTCCCCCCTCAAGAATCGTGTTCAAGATTTTTGCCAACTAAAGGCGATTCAATACGTATGGAAGAATTCCACCTGCTTTTACATACTTAAGCTCGTTTGGAGTATCGATTCGTAAAACACACTCGACCTCCTTTGAGCTTCCATTCTTATGAATCACTACTTTTACTAACGATTTAGGCTTCATTTCATCAAGACCTAAGATGTCAATGGTCTCTTCCCCAGTGAGTCCCAAAGATTCAGCGCTTTCACCTTCTTTGAACTGAAGTGGAATCACTCCCATTCCGATCAGGTTTGATCTGTGAATCCTTTCAAAACTTTGCGCAACCACGGCTCTCACTCCAAGAAGACGAGTTCCTTTGGCAGCCCAGTCTCGACTTGAACCGGTTCCATACTCTTTACCCGTAAACACAACGAGTGGCACTCCCTTGGACTTATAGTGCTCAGAAGCTTCAAAGATCGTGGTCTCTTTGTTCTCTGGAAAAATCCGCGTGAATCCGCCCTCTTTATCCACCAGTCGGTTCTTAATTCTCACGTTGGCAAATGTTCCACGCATCATCACTTCATGATTTCCACGACGAGCTCCGAACGAGTTGAAATCCTTTTGCTCGACTTTATGATTGAGTAAGTACTCTCCAGCCGGAGAAGATTTCCCAATGCTTCCCGCCGGTGAAATATGATCGGTGGTCACAAAGTCACCAAACAAGCCAAGAATTCTTGCGCCTTTGACCTCAGAGTCTTTGGCTTCTTCAATCAGATAATTCTCAAAGAATGGTGGGTTTTTAATATAAGTTGAAAGCTCATCCCAAGAGTAAGTGTCACCGGTTGGAGCTTTGATGGCCTGCCAGTTGTCGTCCCCACTGAAAACATCGCTATAAACCCGTGAGAACGCTTTGTCGGTTACGGTTTTATTTACGATCTCAGCAATCTCGTCCGAAGTCGGCCATACGTCTTTTAAGTAAATAGCCTCGCCCTGATGAGTGTAACCAAGTGGATCCACTTCCAAATTCATATTGATATTTCCAGCGAGTGCATAAGCCACAACAAGTGGAGGTGATGCCAAATAGTTGGTTAAAATCTGCGGATGAATTCTTGCTTCGAAGTTTCTGTTTCCAGACAAGACCGAAGAGGTTGCAAGATTTCCTTTTTCAATTGCTTCTTGAATATGCGGTGGAAGTGGTCCTGAGTTTCCAATACAAGTCGTACATCCATACCCAACCAGATCAAATCCCACACGCTCAAGTTCCTGCATAAGGTTTGCGGACTTCAAATAATCCGTTACAACTTTTGAGCCGGGTGCAAAACTTGTTTTTACCCAAGGTTTTGTTTTCAAGCCTCTTTCATGGGCTTTCTTCGCAACCAGTGCCGCTCCAATCATCAAATCTGGATTGGATGTGTTCGTACAAGAAGTGATGGCGGCAATAACAATCGAGCCATGGGTTAATTTATAACTGATGCCATTTGGATCAGTAACTTTATAAGAGTTTCCGATTGGTCCAAAATCTTTATCCGGATGATCATTTTCCAATTCCAGCTGCTTGGATTTCAAACTTCCTCCTTCAGCCGCCCAAGCAGAAAGAGCTTCTTTGCTTACGTTTGAGAGTTCTTTTTCGAAACGTGTGCAAACAAAATTTCTAAAGGAATGTCTCACTTTTCCAAGTGGAGAGCGATCATGAGGTTTACTTGGTCCCGCAAGAGATGGAACCACTGTTGATAGATCCAAAGTCAAAACATCAGTGAAGTTCGCGCGCTCGCGGCTTCCGAACATGCCTTGCGCCTTATAATAAACTTCTGTTCTCTCTGCGCGCTCATGTCTTCCTGTTAATCTTAGGTATTCAATGGTCTTTTCATCCACTGGAAAAATCCCAATCGTCGCGCCATATTCAGGAGACATGTTTCCAATCGTTGCACGATCCGCAACACTCAAAGTGGAAACACCTTCGCCAAAATATTCAACAAAACGTCCAACGACCCCATGCTTTCTCAACATCTGAGTCACTGTTAAAACGAGATCTGTTGCCGTCGCGCCCACCGGAAGGCGACCGACCATTTCAAATCCAACCACTTGCGGAATAAGCATTGTGATCGGCTGACCAAGCATGGCGGCTTCGGCTTCAATACCGCCAACACCCCAACCAACCACACCAAGCGCATTGATCATTGGAGTATGGGAGTCCGTGCCCACAACCGTATCGGGATAAATATAGTCTTCGCCGTCTTTTTTTCCGACCATCGCCACTTGTGCGAGGTATTCCAGATTCACTTGGTGACAGATCCCCGTTGCTGGAGGAACGACTTGAAAGTTTTTAAACGCCTTTTGACCCCATTTCAAAAATTCGTATCTTTCTTGGTTGCGTTCAAACTCAAGTCTTACGTTTTTTTCCAACGCATCGGTTTTCGCAAAATGATCGACCTGAACCGAGTGATCAATCACTAAATCCACCGGTTGAAGAGGATTGATTTTTTGTGGATCCCCGCCTTTTTTAACCATGGCTTCACGCATCGCTGCCAAATCGGCAACAACTGGAACTCCTGTGAAATCCTGAAGAAGTACGCGTGAAGGTGTAAATTGAATTTCGTAAGTGGACTCTTGTTTTGGATCTTGATTGAGAAAGGCTTCGATATCCGCTTTGGTGACAACTTCGCCATCTTCAAAGCGAAGAAGATTTTCCAAAAGAATCCGATGGGAGTACGGCATTTTAGCGAGATTCACACCAAGCTTTTCAGCCAGTTTGGGAAGAGAGTGATATTTATACGATTTACTTCCGACTGCTAGGTCAGAAAGAGTTCCAAAGACGTTCATATGACCACCTTCTCTTTGAAGTGTTGAAAACTTATTGAAAGCTTCAACTTACTCCCTGAGAGCGGAAATGTGAAAGGCTTATAGCGCAGTTAACGCGGTAGGCTTATATCACTTAGACTGTATACGGAAGACCGTGAACCGTCTTCCGTATACTGTTTTAGGATTAACCAATCGTTGCAATTAACGAAGCAATCGCAAGTGAAACAACACTCATCACTTTGATTAAAATAGAAACACCAGGTCCTGATGTGTCTTTGAACGGGTCACCAACCGTATCACCGACAACTGCTCCCTTATGAGCTTCCGAACCCTTTCCATGACCAATGAGATTTCCTTTTTCAATGTACTTCTTGGCGTTGTCCCAGGCACCACCTGCATTCGCCATAAACAATGCCATGGTCGCACCCACTGCAAGACTTCCCGCCAACATTCCTGCAAGAGCCACAGGACCCAGTAAAAATCCAACTGCAACTGGAGCAAGGACTGCAATAAGACCTGGAACAATCATTTCATAAAGAGCCGCTTTTGTGGTGATATCCACAATCTTTGCGGAGTCTGGATCCGCTTTTCCTTCTAAGAGACCTTTGATCTCTTTAAACTGCCGTCCAATCTCAACAACAATACTCTGTGCAGCTCTTCCAACTGCCGTCATAGTGGTCGCTGCCACTAAAAACGGAAGAACAGATCCAATCAAAATCCCAATTAAAACTCCGGATGAGGTCAAATCGAGAGCAATCTCAGGAAGTCCGTTTAAAATTCGAATGTGATTCACTTCCATATTGAAAGCGCTAAACAATGCAACAACTGTCAGCACAGCGGAACCAATCGCAAATCCTTTTCCAATTGCGGCGGTTGTATTTCCAACGGCATCTAGCTCATCTGTGATCGCACGAGTTTCAGGACCAAGACCAGACATCTCAGAGATTCCACCCGCATTATCCGCGATGGGGCCGTAAGCATCTACAGTCATAACAATGGCTGTTCCAGCAAGCATCCCTACCGCAGCCAATGCGATTCCATAAAGACCCAGCGCAAGATCGGCCACGTAAGCTGCACCAATCACCACCGCTAAGGAAACAGCCACGGATTCCATTCCAACCGCTAACCCACGAATGATGTTTGTAGCTGCACCGGTCAGAGAAGCCTCAGCCACTAAGCGGATGGGACGCGCACTGGTGTAATAATCTGTGATCAAACCAATCAATGCTCCACCGATGGCTCCCGCTGCAAGAGCTTGAGTCACGGCCTGACTGATTCCCCACATCGGCATCAAAATCGCGGAAGCGAGGGTCAAAAGAAGTGGTGGAATAATCAATGCCAATCGCAAGACCATTGCTGCCGGTTGATTGGAAAGCATTCGCGTTCCAATGATTGTCAGTATGGAAATCACAATTCCAAGAGCTGAAAGAATAAGCGGAAGCATAATCGCCGTGAGGCGCACATCAAGATCACCTGTCACGAGGTGAGCAATGGAATCGGTATTGATCGTTAATGCAATAGCCATAGCTGCAACAATAGCTGCAATCATGGATTCGTAAATATCCGCACCCATTCCAGCCACATCACCAACGTTGTCACCCACGTTATCTGCAATCACACCTGGGTTTCTTGGATCATCTTCTGGAATGCCTTCGATGACTTTTCCGGCGATATCCGCACCCACATCAGCCGCTTTCGTATAGATCCCACCGCCAATACGCGCAAAGAGTGCAATGGAAGAGGCTCCCACAGCGAAAGAGTGAATCACAGTCGCAAGGATGGGCTGTCCCCAATAAATTTGCGATAAAACACCTATTCCGATGAGCCCAAGACCCGCAACAGAAAGCCCCATCACAGCTCCACCATCCAGCGCCAAAAGAAGAGCTCCAGATTTTGAACCTTTTCGCGCAGCCTGAGCCGTGCGAACGTTGGCGTAGGTGGCTGCTTTCATTCCAAAGAATCCAGCAAGAAGACTTAAGAAGGCACCGAGCGCAAAACTTCCAGATGCAATCCATCCAAGAGGTGAAAGGCCGAGTGCAATCGATACGACGAGGGCATAAACCGCAAGAACCTTATACTCCCTGGTCAAAAAGGCCATTGAGCCTTCACGCACATACTGGGAAATTCGATTCATTGTTTCGTTTCCAGTTTCTTGAGCTTTTACTCGCAAATAAAGAACCAATGCGAAGATCAGCCCCACACCGCCAGCTGCCGCTGGAGCGATTAGATAACTCTCGGTCATGTTGAATTCTCCTTAAAGCGTAAGTATGACAATGTGTTTAAATCTCTTGCTGGCCGCAGCGCAACTAGCAACGCTCCACGCTAGTCATTTTAATAGCTTGAGACTTAAAGATCAGGGCCGTTTGGAATGAGATTGTCATCCCCGGTCATGTTCGGAGTACCACGAGGACCTGGCCGGGTTCGCCAACCTTGAGACGTCCAACTTTTATTCACCACCGGGGGTAAAAAAGCCTGTTCTTTGATCAGAAACTCCTTATCAGATAGGTTTCCACTCACAACGACGGTTAAATTTGAAATGGAGTCCATTGGGATATCTGCAATTGAAAAGGGTGCGGGTAAGGTCTGCTGAGCGGAAACAAAGGACAATAAATAGGCTGCATCTTCAAGGCTCAATAGAACCGAAGACAGTCGCGCGCGCCATCTTTCAAGCACTTTGAGGCCTCCTGCATCCATATTGAACGCACCCGCTTCAAAAAGACCCATCCCGGATAAAAACTCACGAAAGCTCATTTCTGATTTCAAATAGGGAATTAAGTCTTCGAAAAACTCTCCCGCCAAATCCGGCGCAAAAACAGAGAGAAATCGAAAGAAGCGATGATCAATTCCATTCACAT
>CAZWVK010000138.1:0-6235 GCA_964636785.1 uncultured Pseudobdellovibrionaceae bacterium
AGGAGCTTATAAAAAGATTTAAGGAAGAGCGATTGAACGACTTAAATAGCTTTCAATCAGTTATAAAAGGATTAAGCCAACGAGTGGCGCTTCCACGCTACTGAAAAGGGAGAAAAGAAGAGCAGCAGAAAGACAAGATAGACGTGTACATGAAACGGAATGTGTAGGATATAAACGCTGAGAATGTGAAATTCGAGAAGCAAGACACCCATGAGTTTATAGTAGCGCGGAAAAAAGAGCGGAAGGGGAGCAAGAACTTCTAGGAAAACTGCAAATAAGTATCCTGGCCATCCGACGAAGGGATATTCCAGGATGAGTTTTGCCAACCACGGCCATTGATTGATTCGGAGAGTATAAGCTGCAACAACGTCAGCCAATGCGTATGGAGAAAAGGCTCCTAATTCTCCTTTGAGTGGATAAAGAATCATGCCGTAGGCGACTTTCCAGAGTCCCGAAAGAAAATAAGTCATCAGAAAAAGCCCAGTGCATATCCACCACCCAAATATGACTTTCTGTTTGATGCGCCGGTCACTGTGGGCATGCCAGTTGGGCAGTATAATGAGATAGAGTGCCATCCATATAAGAACTGACGCTGCAGACTGGCGATTTCCGATGGAGGCATAGAGTCCAAAGTAAGTTAAGGCCGTAAGGGCTGCAATTATTCGCGCCCAGCGTTCTTGGGGAAGAAAAAAAGCCGGTAAGATAAGGGGAAGACATAGATAGGCTACGCTTTGAAAATGAATTGGCTCAGATAAGAACAATCCCAGCCAAGATAAGACTGGGACAAGGGAAATCTCTCCATACATATTATCGACCAACTCATTGATTGATTGGTACATGATACAAAATAAAAGAGCGTAAAAGATCTTGATTGCGGTGATACATCTGCTGAAAATGCGAGTGTGTTCGAGAAGATAGTTCATGGAGGATTCGTTCGATGAAAGGTTGCGATTGTTGTTTTTGAGAGGAATTCTCCATTAAGAAGATATTTTCTGGGCTCTATGTCTAGAAATTCGATTTGGTAAGTTAAACTCTCGCCGGGAGCTAGTCGAATCACCGTAGATCCGAGAATCTCTTCATGTCGAGATTTCTCGGGAAAGCCCCATTTGATCGCGTCGCCTAAGGCGTAAAGCACTCTGTAACTCCGATTTGCATACCAGGGCCAATTTTTTTGTCTGATGAATTCTTCAAGTCGAATAGGAGGATCAAGTGGAGTACCATTGTGCTCGAGAACACTGTATTCATAGATATAGGTCCGCGTAAAAGGTGCTCGGAAATTAAATTCGTAACTCAAGTAGGGGAACATATAGTCTTCATATTTGGATAAGCGATACTCAATTGGAACGAGTAATATTAAAAGCCCAAATATCAAAGTCGCATGATATTTTTGATAGGTGCGAATGGTCATGGAGCGCATTTAATTATCGTAATTTAGACGCAGGCTTTGTCAAACATTCAATTTAGGATAGAGTGAAGCGATGGATATTGAGCCGTGCTTAGAACCTTTCATATCACTTACAATCAGCAGGGGTTTTGTGAACCCTTGTTGTGCATACAATGGAGAAGTGATGCATGTTTCTAAAGTGAAAAACTTTAGAGAGTTCATCCAAGACAATCCAACTATGAAGATGTTGCGAAAACATGAGCTAGAGGGAAAATGGTTTTTGCCTGGGTGTCAGTTTTGCTATCAAAGTGGGTCTTCGTCTCGAAAAACACAGTTTCGGCGATGGATGAAAACCGAGAAAGATATAGGAGATCAGCTACCGAGCGCTCCTCGTGTAAGCTACTTGTCGATCGAGTTTAGTAACCGCTGCAATATGGCCTGTTTGATGTGTAATGCTGATTACAGTTCGCTATGGGATAAGCACAATGAAACTCATCTCGGCATTACAGGACATACAAGAAACTGGTCTTTATCAAAAGATCAGATTGATCAGTTATTAGATATTGTTGATGAGTCAAAGATTTTAGAGATTAAAGGTGGAGAGCCTCTTTTGGACCCACACTTTGAGTATTTTTTAGAAGGCGTTATCAAGAAAAAGAGAGAAGATCTGAGAGTAAATCTTATTACCAATTTTTCGCTGATGAATGATCGCAAGGCTGAACTTTTGGCGAAGGTACCAAACGGCATTATTAGTATTAGTATAGATGGAACAGGTAAAATCTATGAATGGATTCGAGGTTACAAATACTCTTTATTAGAAGCGAAACTTCTAAAATACCTCCCAAGAATAAAGCACCAAGCGCTCATAGTGAATTTTTCTTCCTCCGTTTACAACGTACATACCATTGAAGATTTCTATTACAGTGTTGGCAAGCTTTCGAAGTCGATCGGGAAGAGGATCGGAATAAATTTTGGTCCCATAGTGTTTGAGCCAAAATATCTGTCTCCGCGACTTTCGCCACACCGTGAAGAAGCACTAGCAATGATCGATCGTATTATTGTCGATCCTATGGGTTTCTGTAGGGATTCTATATTTGCTCGCAGCTTAGAGAGTCTTCGAAACCATCTCTCGATAGGTGCGCTGGAAGATCGCTCTTTGATTGAGAATTACCGAAAATGGCACTACCAGATGGTGAAAATCAGGGGATGGGACATTGAAGATTCAGAAGCTGAACTGATGGTCCAATAAAGTGACGGTTCGGTCTTCGGATGGATATCCGTGCCCGGTTCGGCGGCATTTAGAAGGACATATTTCAAGACCTTTTGCTGGCCCAATTATGCTCGATTGCTCGGCTCAAACAACTATGAGTAAATAAATCATTACAACCAGCAGGATGAATCACTTTGAGCATTTTCCAACGTTCACCGAAATCCGAAGAATTAAATAAATTTAAAAAATCACTGAGTCAGTGGAGCAAACAAAAGTTTGGAGCCCTTGAGGAAAACTTAGGCGAACGCATTCAAATTGAAAATTCGAATAGCTGTGATATATTTTTGGTTTCTATAGAAACCTTGATTGAAGATCGTTCGACCGAGGTAAAATCCACTCCGGAAAAAAAGAATAGCCTAAACACCACACCCACTGTCGCTCACGGAAGCACCAACGTTTGGAGCAAAGCCACACCAAAAAATCTACTCATTCAATTTAAAGAAAGTGTGCACTCAGAAGAAATACCGGGTACAGCATTTTATGTGGCCTGTAAGACTTGCGATGAACGGGGTCATACCGATTGCACAACCTGCAACAAAACCGGAAAGCTTATATGTGGACAATGTAACGGCACAAGAAAACATGACTGTCGCGACTGCAATGGCTATGGATTCTTCAACTGCACAGCCTGCCAAAATGGTATGGTTGAGTACCCCTGCAGCACTTGTTACAAAGGAAAAATCGATTGCGATGGCTGTAATGGGAATGGCTCTAACTTTTCCCTCTCTAGCGGTAAAAGTCAAAAATGTCATCTCTGTAACGGCCAGGGTAAGAAAACTTGCCTGGTTTGCGGGGGGAGTGATCGGGAAATGGGTCCATGCACGAAGTGCAACAACGGAAGCATTCCTTGCCAAACTTGTAAGACACAAAAAGTCGTTACATGTTCACGGTGTGATTTCAATGGCCAAGTGAACTGTAACAAATGCAATGGAAAGTCCGTTCTGGATTGCTCTCCTTGTCAGACTCAAGGCGGCTTTAGACAAGTTGAAAATTTAGTGTACAAAACAATGATCGAGGCCAATGACGTAACATTAGCTGCCATTGAAAACATTCGAGATAAAATAAAACCTTCCTATCAAGACCTGGCGGAGTTGACTCAGCCGCAGCTCGGTCTCGAAGAAATCAAAGCGAAAGCCACTCACACAGAACTTTTGGGCCCAATTGAACAAGTTCATACTTATGTTCGGCAAAATCGACCAAGTTCCACACTTCTTGAGCGATTCAGTCTCAAGAAGGCCACTGTTTTAGACACCTCTTTCAAATATGAATCAGAAGCCGGTCATAGCTATTATGATTACAACAGCCAAAGCACTATAGATGCCGTCTTTAAAAACGGTGCTCCATTGGCAGGAGATCCACAATGAAGGCCCTCATAATCATTCTCTTTTTTGGGACCATTTTCGGATCAGGATATATGCCGAAGTGGTGGAACAGCCCTCATGGCTATCTTTTAAATTATGATCAATCGAAAATCTTTAAGAAAGATTCGACCACTAAACCCGATTTAAAAAAGATCAAAGAAAATCTCTATATGCCGATCGAGGCCACTGTCGATGGCGTGATGTATAAAGGCCTAGTCACTGTGAAGCCAACAAAAGGTTCCGACCAGCTAAAAGTTGGCGAGGCCATCTATCAGCAAAAAGACACTGATCAGATCAGCCTTGTTGACGGCGAAATTGTCGAAAGGGAAAACTACTATCAAATTTTTCTCAAATCGAAAAATGCCTCTCAATTTTTTAAAAGTCGAACGGCTTACCAACACAATGTAGAAATCCCAATAACTTTGGAGATTCGCAGTCACGGAAAAAACAATATTCCCTATTTGATCAATCCTTTGGATAAAACTGAAACTCAGCGAGTTCGCTTTCTTCCCTATCAAATGGATATCGAAAAGCCCTTCGTCGGATGGCCAGGATACTTATTTGCAGTTTTCCTAGAAGTTCTTGCTCCCCTTCCGCTCTTTTTTCCGCGCTACTATAAACTCATGGGTGTCAGATGGAGCCGGATCTAGTAGAATACGCATTAGAGAAAAAGGTTTTGATTGCAACGCCACCAACTCTTGTTGGACTTTTAAAGGTGATTCGATTCGGTTGGAGTGAGAAAAAATTGGCGGAAAATGCTGAGAAGATTTCTCGTGAAGGAATTGAGCTTCATAAACGGATCTGTGATTTCTTTGAGGCGTATGAAAATGTTGGACGACACCTACAAAAAGCAATGGATGAATATGGAGTCGGTAAAACAAGGCTTCAGTCTCGCGTTCTTGTTCAAGCCAAACGTTTTGAAGCACTCGGCGTAAAGAGCCCTAAGAGCCTTCCAGAATGTGAAGCTTATGAGGTCGGTGAAGCACCTTCAGAGGAATTACCTTAGATAGCTTTCGATTTCGCGGTAGCTCTGGATGGCCTCTAGGCCACCTCCAGATTTCAACTTCTCAAGACTATGACTGAGTTTGTCCTTAGAAATATTTAAGAGATCAAAAATTTCCTTTGGATCCACTCCACCGCCAGAAGTTTTGAGAAAGCGAGCTTTAACAATGGCTGAGGCATGAAGCTCATTTTTAGAGATAAAACGCTGTTGTAAGTAAAAGTACTTGTCATCCCAATAAAGAAGATCTGTGTGAATTTCAAATTTCTGGAAGGGCTGTAAGGATTTTCTAAATCGAATCACTTCTGAAGCAATAACAGGATAAATCTTATTCTTCTTAATAATTTGATAAAACCCAGACCGCAGTGTTAAATCCGTGCGCCCCAAGTCCATGAGTGAGAGATAAACGCCATTATTCATATGCATCAAAATATCCAGATCGGTCAGCCAGACACGAAAGCTCACCTTAGAGGTTTCTAAAAAACCCATTCTAGGTCGCCAAAGCACGCTTAGAAAAAGATAAACCAATCGGAAGTAGTGTTTCATCTTATCTATCAGTTTAACTCGTCGATTTTATGAACACAAAGGGGAGTTTTTTTGCAATAATGGAATGATGTCTCGCCAAATCACCTATGCAATTGATTTTGGAACATCAAACTCTCTATTGGCGGCTAGTGTTGATGGAAGATGCGTTGCTCCCATTTCTCTTGATCCAACGAATAAAGAGCCAGAGATTTTGCGATCACTGATTTATTTTCCCGAAGGAGGAGAGCCCAGCTATGGAATAAGGGCCATTGAATCCTATACGGAGCAATCTGGTGAAGGGCGATTTATTCGGTCTGTAAAAAAGCATTTACCATCTGAGCTATTTCGCGGGACTCAAATCCAGGGTCGATTTTACAGCCTTGAAGACTTAGTTGGTGCATTTTTAAGAGAAATGAAACGACGTGCAGATGTTCATTTCAATCAGGACGTGACAGACGTTGTAATTGGTCGCCCTGCGAAATTCTCTATGGATAGCGAAAAGGACATGTTGGCTGAATCACGTCTCCTAAAAGCCGCACAGTATGCTGGGTTCAAAAATATCAGCTTCTTTCCCGAGCCATTGGCTGCCGCTTTTGATTATCGACAACAGATTGAATCTGAGAAAATGGTTCTGATTGTGGATTTAGGTGGAGGGACCTCTGACTTTACGGTAATTCGACTGAGCCAGAAAGCCT
>CAZWVK010000139.1:0-6223 GCA_964636785.1 uncultured Pseudobdellovibrionaceae bacterium
CTACTTCATCAGTAGATTACTGGAAGACACAGAACAATTTCTTCTCAACAACATCTGTCGCTTACTGGGAAACAACACAGAATAGATGGTCTACTACATCAGCTGATTATAATCTTTCTACTTACAATAAAGGATTCTTCTTCTCTACAACCTCTAATGATTACTGGAAGTTAGTAAACAATTTCTTCTCCACGACTTCAGCCGACCACTGGTACACCTCAGCCGATAGATTCTCCACTTCAACAAACAATTATTGGTTAAGCACATTAGATAAAGGATACTTCTTCAGTACTACATCCGCCAACTTCTGGTATAACTCTGCCGACAGATTCTCTACCACCTCAGCCAACTATGCTATTAATACTTTTGTAAACTCATCCACAACAATACCCAAGACTTACACGGCGAACACATGGACAGGTCTTAATACATTCACGGGCGGACTTTCCGGTACAACGACTTCAAATAACGGATTTAATATAACGGCCGGATGTTTTGCGATAAACGGTGTGTGCGTGGGTACGTCAGGAACAGGTATTTCTTCTCTCGGTGCTCAATTTAGTCCTACTCAAACCGGATCATCTCAAACATTTGCCACAACTTCCGATACAAATATAGGAATAAGAATCACATCTTCCGGTAATACTCACACATGGACTCCAACATGGTCAGGATTCCTCTCTGTTCTTAGGGGTGGTACAGGCACATCCACCGCCCCTACTTTCGGACAGATTTTGGTTGGAAATTCGACTGGTGGTTATAATCTTGTCGCTACCTCATCTCTTGGTCTAGCAACACCATGGACAATATCTGGTAATAATATTTTCAACAATAATTCTGCAAATGTCGGCGTAGGTCAAAATTCTCCCCAACATAAATTAGATGTACTTGGTAGTATTAGAGCCACTTCTACCATTACAGGCAAGGGTGTGATAATTGGAGACGATGCATTCCCGAACAGAGTTGGCACAACAGATGCGAATGGTTTTAGTTTCAGATCAGGACAATCTTATAACATGGGTAACTTCACCGAAGTTAGTGGAAGCCTCCTCAGCTATGGTATAAACGTAACTCAGATGGGAGACAGAGACGCGACAAAAGTCGGAGGTATATTTAGAATGGATACTAGGGTTAATACGCCATATTTTAGCATTAAGAGACAGACCGGTGTTTCCACTGAGTTCCAAGATTTCACTGTTGCCACAACAGGAAGAATAACCATCGGAGATTTCTCTGAGAGTGCCGCCGCAAACGCCACAGCTCAGATAGATGTAAAGCCATATACAGCTAACTCCGGAGTTCCAATTCTGAGGTTAGAGGGCGCTTCTGGTCAGACAGGAAATGCTTTTGAATATTTAAATAGTGCAGGCACAAATCTATTTTCTATAAATTCAGCAGGCCTTGCATCTACGACAGCCATGAGGGTTTCCAATGCGTTAACACTTGATGATGGTTTCTATCAGAGCGGATTTACTGGTTGTACAGATCCGAAAGAGGCCGTGAAATATAACGCGACTACGGGTAAGTTTTATTGTGAGACACTGAGGAGTGAGATGAGACATTTTGTGGATGATACATCTGTCGCTTACACCGATGGCAACTCTACAACAGAATATTTTAATACAGGAACAAGGCCAAATATTACCCCCGCTACAACAACATCAGAAGTTTTTGTTATCGTAACTGTAGAATATACACAATCGACAAGTGGTCAAGATTATGGTTACGAGGCAACAATAAGAAGAAATATCGGGGCCGCTGCTTCTTGTTCTACACCAAGTGATGCTGTGGGTCCTACGGTTGGTTGGGCGTCAAATTCTGCGAATTCTGAAGTGACTTCAACTGTCGCTTTTGTTGATACACCAGCAACAACAAACAGTGTTCAGTATACATTATGTTCAAACACAGGAGGCGATATTACTTCCGGCAATATTACTAGAATAGACTTTACTTTATTTGAAATAAATAATAGTGCGGCTGACCTCGCTGAGATATATCCGACAAACGACATGACTGCCGGTCCTGGAGATCTTTTGGTGCTTGACCCAGAAATTACAAATGGTGTAAAGAAGGCCAGCGGGGCTTACAACAATGAATTACTTGGAGTGGTTTCAACAAAACCGGCTCTTCTTATTGGAAGTAAGGGTGAAGAAGGGTTGTCGGGTCTCCCTGTTGCTCTCTCGGGTCGTGTCCCTGTAAAAGTTACGACAGAATCTGGAGTAATAATGGCAGGAGATTATCTCACTTCTTCTTCTAAGCCTGGTGTTGCTATGAAAGCCACTAAGGCGGGAAGAGTAATAGGACAGGCGATGACTGGTTATGATGGAAATGGCGTTGGGTCAGTAATTGTGTTTGTGAATACAGGTTATTACAACGGAACATCATTGGCTTCTGTCGCAGGTGGAGAAGGCGCCGATCTTGGCAAGAGGCTTCTCGGAAGATTGATTGAGGATTCTGTGAACGCGACAACAACAATAACTGGTTCTGAGGTGTTTGCGGATAGAATTGCGGCGGCAGTTGAAATAATTTCACCTAAGGCGACGATAGGAGGACTAACTGTAAACAGCATCGGATCTGTTCACGAGGTTGTGGAAATGCTATCTGATGTAAACTTCTTTGGCAGGCCATACTTTAATTCTGACACAGCCGGTTTTGCGGTTGTAAAAGCCGGAGCAAGAAAAGTTGAGGTCACATTTGATAGAGAATTTGTGAATGATCCTGTTGTAAGTGCTTCTCTTTCCACAGACGAGTCATTCGATTCTGCTTCAGTAGAATCGTTATTCCTTGGTGATATTAGATATGCAGTTACAAATAGAACTTCAAGAGGCTTTACTATCACAATAAATAGGAGTTCTAATTCAGACATCAAATTTAGCTGGATAGCACTTGCTATAAAGAATGCCAAGACATTTTCAAGCAGAACAGAAGACGTTGTTCCTCCTATAAATTCCGATCAAATAGCAAATATTTCTTCCGCTGATAGTTCAGGGGATAATGTTCCTCCTGTTATTACTTTAAACGGCAATAATCCTTCCAGACTGTCTATAAATTCTACTTATTCAGATATGGGAGCTATTGTGATTGATAATAAAGATATGAATTTGGGATACACAGTCTCTACATGGAGAAATGACGTTCTTGTTTCAGAAAGAGAAGCTGTCATTGATACATCAACGACGGGAACTTTCAATATCAAATATAACGCTAAAGACTCGGCCGGCAACAGTGCTTTAGAGGTTGTAAGAACGGTTATTATAGAAGATAACGATTCGACAATAAGCACACCTGTAGTTGTTGACAATGAAGTAATTGATAGTGTTAGTAGCACCCCACCCGTAATGATAGAAGATATTGTTTCGGACACTTCGGCTACTTCTCCTGTGTCGGGTGAAGGTGAAGGGAGCAATTTGGAACCTGCGCCCGAACTGATCACTACTCCAGTCATAGATGAGATTCAAGAAAATACACAGGAGGAGGTTTTTGTCTCGGAGGACGAGGTAGTGATATAGGAAAGACCGTTGAAGCACTTCAGTAGTTTTAATATAGAGTATTATGGTCAGAAAAAATAAAGACAAAAATATAAACTTAATCGCTATTTTTTTGATACTGTCTTTGGTGGTTTTCTATTTCATTAACAAAAACGCAAAAAAAGAAGATTTTTCTGTAGAAGAAGTCGTCTCCATGGTGGATAAATTGATAGTTCTTCCAAAAGATGAGATTCCAACTATTGCAACGGTCACAAAAGAAAACATAATAAAAGAAGGAGGTTTTTTTGAGGGGGCAAAAGTGGGAGATAAGGTCTTAATCTATCCAAATGCAAGAAAAGCTGTTCTTTTTGATATTGAAGCAAATAAGGTTATCAATATCGCCCCGCTTAATTTAAAGAGTGAATGAAGTAATGAAAAGATATTTGAATAAAATTATTTTTATTTTTTTATTTCTGATCTTGCCGATCAGTGTCTTTGCTGATATCAGATTAGACAAAAATCAATATTCTGTTTGGGATCATGCACACTTCATTACTAGCGGAGGACCATATGAGATATACAACCTAACAACGGGGAAAAATTTGGGAGGTGATGAGGAATATAGTAGCGATTCATCTTCTGAGTATCATTGGCTTACTTTGGATAAAATCAGCGAACACCAATATGTTTTGGTTGAGATGACAGAGAGAGCTATTTGCGAACAGGGATCTTTTTCTTATGAAGAATGCAAGTCCTTACCGGAATTTGTCGGAGAATTTAGATTTTCTGTGTTAAAAGGTCCTGATACAGGTGGTGCATCTCTGCCTATTCCATCCTCATCTCCCGAACCGTCAACCCCCGCAGGAGGCGGTGGAGGTCCCACAGCATATCGTCCCGAAATAAAATTAATTTCTCCTGAGAGTTTTGGTTATTACGGTAATCAGATAAATATAAACTATGAAGCTACGGATAAAAATGACGAACTCGGCCAGAAAACTCTCGGGCTCGGTGATTCTCCTGTGACCGTATATTATTCAAGAAGTTCTGATATTTCCCAGAAGATACAACTCGGCACAAATCTTCCCTCAAAAGGAGTTTTTGTGTGGAATACAAAAGATATTCCTGATGGTGATTTTTATCGGGTAATAGTTGAAGCAAAAGATAACAGCGGGGAGGTAGGAATTTTTATGACCGAACCTTTTACGATAGACCACACAATCCCTCTTTTTACGGTGAGCACGGACCCCGCAGTTTCTCGCGGAGAGGATGTAAAGATAACGGTTGAGTCAACAAAAGAATTAATGGAACCACCTCTTGTAAAAGTCGCACAAAGCGATTTTAACTATTTTGTTGTGGAAATGTCGGGCAAAGGAAGGAAGTTTGAGGGAGTTTATAGGGTTATAAGAGGATATGACGGAATGGCTGTGATTACTGTTTCCGGTAAAGATATGGCTGGAAATGAAAGCGATATGATAGTTGGTGGCGGTCAGTTTGGTGTCGGTGTAGAGCCACCCCCGAAGCCGATTATATTATCTCCGCTAGATAAGGATGTTGTTTCTACCCAAAAAATAAATGTAAGCGGTACAGCAAGAAAGGAAACAGAAATAATTTTATCTGTTAACGGAAAAGAAAAATACAGTAAATTTGCAGATAATGAAGGTAAGTTTTTGTTCTCTGATATAAAACTCTCACCCGATTTTAATAGCGGGAAGAATTTTTTGAGCGTTGTCTCAAGGGATGTCGCTTTTAACTTAAGTGAGACTGCCGATATTTCAATAAAATATAATATTGACCCTGAGGTTTTTATCACTTCTCCTATTTCCGGAGAAACAGTATCTACTTCAACTAAAATATTTATTCGCGCGGAAGACAAAAACAAAGACAGATTAAGATTTACTTACGAGGCAAGTTCCGACGGTGGGAATACATGGATAAAGATATCTGAAAACACACCTTCGAGAGAAATAATCTGGAACACAACCTCTTTTGTTGATGGCTTATATCGCCTGAGAGTCACAGTTGATGACGGTTTTTCAAAAAAATCTTCTACGATGGATAAGATAACAATAAACAATCTTTTGCCGACTTTTTCTTTTGACGGAGGCGACACCACGATAACCAATAATCCCAATGTTGTACTGAAAGGGAAGGTAAATAATTCTCCGAAAATGACCGAACCTGTTTTTATAAAAGGTCTTGAATATAGTTTGAATAATAAAGAAAATTGGACAAGTAATGACTTAAGCGTTTCAGGCTTGAATTCAGGAGTGGTAAGTTTTGAATTACCATTATCTGCTCTCAAAGAAGCGACTCATAAAATATATTTTAGAGCGACTGATTCCAGAAATGTAACAGTAGAGGGGATGAAAACTGTGATTGTTGATTTCGGTCCCCCTGACAGTCCAAAAATAACTTCTCTAAAGAATGGGGATATTTTAAGCGACAAAGATGATGAGAATAGAAATGTTGCAGGAGTTCAATTCGCATTAAGGGGTGAATCAGAACCACTTAGTTCTATAAAAGTTACAATAGGTGATAAGATTTTTGAAGGCAAGACTAACTCTTCGGGAAAGTTTTCAGTTTACGGTGTGACTGTTAGAGAAAAAGGAGAGAATAGAATAAGTGTAAAAGCTGAAGATGTTGCAGGAAATGCTAGTTTGCCCATTGAAGTTAGATTTATTTACAATAATCCTCCGGAAATTAAATTCCTAGAACCAAGAGCGGGTAGAGGTTTTAGCGGTAAAGGTTTAATAAAA
>CAZWVK010000140.1:0-4027 GCA_964636785.1 uncultured Pseudobdellovibrionaceae bacterium
CCACCGCCTCAAGACTGGATGCCGAGCCATCGTGAAAGTAAGGACCCGTCAATTCCACATTGCGAAGAGATGGTGTTTTGAAACGAAATTGATCTGCACTGGCTCCGGTCACATCGAAGCGTCCGCGGTCGGATCCGCTTAAAAATCCTAGGTTATGAAACTGATTATCAGAAAAATTGGAGCCGTTGTGGCATTCTGCACATCGTGCTTTCCCGTTGAAGAGCTGATGTCCAAGCTGCTCTTCTGGCGTAAAGCTCTCTTTTCCTGCAATAACACGATCATGCTTTGAATTTCCAGACATCAAAGAAAACATAAATTCTGAAAGAGCACGGGCCACATGGTTCTGCGTCGTAGCAGTTTTACTTCCAAATGCCTTCGTGACCAAGCTATTGTACTGAGAACTCGCCTGCAAATATTTTGAGATCTCGGAAAAGTTTCCGTCCATCTCGTCTTTGTTAAGAATCACATCCACAACCTGCTTCTCCAATGAGCTGGCACGACCGTCATGGAAAAAGTCTGTGTTAAACGCCATATTAAACAGTGGCGGCGAATTTCTTTTTAAAGTTTTTCCGCCAAGTCCTTTTGATAAAGCCAATCCATCTCCCCATGCCAATGACGGCTGGTGGCAGGTCGCGCAAGAGACTTCTGCATTCTTTGAAAGATTCTTATCAAAGAAAAGATGACGGCCAAGCTCCACTAGATTTGCATCCAGCTTTCGCCCTTTCGCATGACGTTGATCTCTTTCTAAAAGACCAAGAGGAAGATCACTCGGCTTCGTAGATCCGCCAGATCCACTTCCACCACCTGCAGGCGCTCGATCACCCGCCACCTGGCCCATAACTTGTCGATGAATCTCGGCAACCGATCTCACTTTCGGGCTAAGTGCGAACTGATCCATAGCGTAAATGGGATTTTCATTCGGTCCCATCTGTGGACCAACTCGTAGAGGATGAGTGCTTTTTCCAATAGCACCTGAGCCAAGGGAGATTTTTTCAGCAATTCCACCATTGATGTAGTAAGTGAGCTCTCCATTGGTGTGATTATATGTGAACGTCAAATGGATCCATTCATTGAGCGGAAGCTGTGGTCCGATGTACCCACTTCGCTTCCAGGCTCCCCCCAGAGCGGATGAAAATTGAACCTGGCGGGTTGGCTCCAGAACAATATCAAATGAGTTTTCTTTACTGGCCAATAAAAAATGAGATCCAGATTCACTTAAAATTTTTAGTGCGAAGGAGGCCGTTAAACTGTTTCCATTTGCCATTAATGCATGGCCAGTTTTTGACGTGTGTGGAATTTCAATGTAGCCCGATGGCCGAAAGTAAATGGCTTTCCCCGAGTAGCGATCTTCTTTCTGATCGCAGCGAATCTCGCAGCCCAAGTAATCATCCGAATACAACGGCTTCATTGCACCTTGAAAAGTTCCCGCATGAAAATGCCCAGACAGATCCTGAGTCACATTTAAGTCGTAATCGAACGCATATGAAGCTGGACGGAGCGCTTCATTCATTGGAAGATAAACATCGTAATCGCCTGCTTCTGTTTCTTCAAAACTGATTTCATAGTAGGTGTGCGAATTGGAAAGAAACATGGGCTTTGTAACAAGCTTTTTCGAGAGCGGAAGTGCCGTCAAATCGGGCGGAGACCACTTACCCGGAGTTTTTCCAAAGGACGCGGTGAAAAGGCGATGAACACCTTTATTCCGATCCGCATTTGCTCCCCCATCAATGTGTTGCAATAAACCTTTCGTTGCCGGGCCCACGACCGCCGCTCCCGCTCGAATGGCTCCATCTGAAAAAACCGTAGTTGTTAAAAAGAGCTCATCTCCATCCAAATTGATCCAAGGATAAGCGCCATAATGATGCGACCCTACCAGATCTCCATTTGCATACCGAATCGGATACTGGGCTATGCGATAGATTTCCTTGAATTTCTGAGTGCCGCCTGAGCCGTTGGAAACCATCCGATCGCCAAAGGAATAAAGACTTGTGATCGGTGCCGGAACTGTCCAACCAGTTGCGCGCTGAGGCTCTTCGTTGAAAGTAAACCATAGTTTAGAGTGATTCTGATAAATCATTAAACGACCATCAAAGGTTACGGTCGGCTCAATCCCGGTGATTTGCTGTCCATTTTGATCTTTGATTTTATGAAAAACTCGATCAGTGACCACGGAATGAATCGCAGAAGAATTGGTGTTGGGCTGAGCCACCACAATTGTGACTCGAAGAAAACCTATATTGCTTCCTCCGAGATAATCTTGAGTGTAAACAATCGTTTTATAAGTGCTATAAGATCCTGACGAAGATGGGTTCCCATTTGCGTCCGAAGGGTAAGGATTTTTTGAAAAATCATGATCCGGAACAATTGCGAGGGCATTCACCGAATCCAGAGGAAGCCCTTGAGAACCTGGATATGCACCCGCCACCGAAGGAAAATTTTTCTCAGCAAATCCCCAGATCTTACTTGGACTGAATGCCTTGGTGAAATTGGGAGCCCCATTTGAACCAATAGTGATAGCACCGGGCCGGATAGCGCTAACCATCCAGCTGTCAACGCCAGATGATTCATTGCTGTTCGTACGAATCACAATGCGACCATCCCAGCTCATTGCGAAACCGTTTCCAAAGACTCCCTTTGCTTCATAAAGCCCATTGCGAAAGGTGCTGGATTTCAAACTTGAAAAGTCACTGGATAAGAATAATGAGTCTGAACTTAGACTGTGACTCGCCAGCTGAGCATCAAATCCCTGACAATTCTGAAAGGACATTGTGAGCGTCAATCCAGCGGCAAAAAGACAGGAAAGTTTCAGCCACATCTTCTTACTAAGTATTTTCAAGTTGACCCCCACTTGAAAAATATTAAGTCCGACCCCTATCTTGTTTTTATTTCGGACAAATAGACCAATGTCTTAATATGAATCTTAAAGACTTCTTAAAAACAGAAAAAAATCTCAACTGTCTCAAAATGAAATTCTCTGTCTTTTATTTTTTCACTGCGGATTTGTTGATCACTCAAATCGAAATCACCGCAGACGCATTTGGCATCCCATGTGCTTCTTACATTGAGAGTTAACTAAAGTGTTTTATTTTGAAATCGTTTCTTCCGAAAAGAATGGTGCTCGTTTAAAATTGGATGAAGGGGAAAATGTGAGGGGTCAATCTTTTAAACGGATCGCAGTGTGGATCTTCCTCGCTATGACGCTGGCGATTGCGGGCCAGCAATGTGCGGATGTTCCACTCGAACGCTATGAAGAGATTGAATTTCTCTCTCTCGGGAAGAATCCGTTTCGCCTCGACCCTCCAGTGGATTATCCTCAAGTCCGAAGATTCGTGTTTCTAGTGGATATGTCTCAATCTATGGTTTCAGGTCCCTGTATTCAGGATGTTGATGAAGAAATTGGATTTTCGACAACTCCGCTTTATCAGGTGTATGATCCAAACAAAGGCACAGGCAGCGCTAGCGATCATCGTGCGACCGGAATTGACTGCAAGGTGAATCCTCAACTTCCTATTTCAAGAAGTTCGATCATCAACAAACAGCCCCAGCTTTTAGCAAGCCCACCCGTATTTTTTGAAACTCACTTGGGCACGGATCATGAGGTTGATCGAGTGGAGATTGTTCGAAACTGGATTATGGGCTCCCTTGAGAACAATCCAGACTATTTGATTCGAAACACTAAAGTGATGCTCATTCCAGTTTCAGGCGGAATTTCACAAATCACATTGGATTCAAAGTGGAAGAAAATCACTGGCGATCCAACAACGACAATGTTTTACGATATCGATGATCCTCGACTTCTAATGCTTTTGGACTGGATGAAAAAAGAACATCAAGACAATCTTCAACTGGCAACGAGCAATCTCATCTGGAGATATAAAGATCGTACGATGGGATCGTCTTCACCCGGTACGGTCTTACCGATGGTTTATGACAGCGTGCAAAGAGATATGCGTGAACTCAATACTCACGGAAAACTCTATTTTGCCGATTATCAAATAATACCCATAACGGATGGATTTGTCACACC
>CAZWVK010000140.1:4037-6190 GCA_964636785.1 uncultured Pseudobdellovibrionaceae bacterium
TGTCACACCGGTTGAAAAACATCTCCGAGATGTTTTGAACTTCTATGCGCCGTGTTCCTATTGCGCATCCCGTCCCGAGACGTGCAATGCCACTTGCGAAACTCTTGTTCAAAGACTTCATAAAGCGTGGGGTTACCCCGAGGATAATGATCCGAAAAAGATGGATCTTTACTTTGGACTTTTGGAAACCTTGCCTTATTATTTTGGAGCCGGTCATTTAAGAGTTGATTTTGTTCAACTCCATAAAGATCGAACCATTGCTTCCTATCCAGGAAAGCCAACCTTCTTTGAGGAACTCAAACCTCTTTTTGAAGCCAGATCGAAAAAGCTATCATTATGGCAGGCGAACTCAGCGAAAACTCCGTTTCGCCTTGTCGGCGACAGCGGTAAAACCGCATCTTATAAGGTCACTGATTTGTTTATTTTGAATCCCAATGTGAGAGTGGATCGAAATGGCAATCTTCGAGTGGATTCTGATGGTGATGGGCTGTTTGATGATGAGGAAACCGGGCCTAATTTCAATCCACGTCTAGCGCGCACGAATGGCTATTGTCTAGATTCATTTATGGCGGAGCCCGCATTTGCAGCCCGGTGTGAAGCCATGGCTAAAGCACGATCCTGTGATCCGACGGTCGATTCCGATGGCGATGGTCTGAATGAGTGCGAGGAAAATCTATTGGGCACCGATCCGTTCGACTTCGACACCGACAATGATGGTATTCCTGACTTTTATGAGTGGATATACGGCTTTAACCCACTCTCTTCAGATCAGAGTCTGGATTCCAATGGAGATGGTTATTTAAACAAAATGAACTTTTCAGCGGGTATCGGTCCCAGCCTTCAGCTTTCAAATCTAGATCCACGTCTTTTAGTACACTTCGAAATGAATTTTAGAGGGAAAGAAACACTGGAACATGAAGCACTTGGAGTCATTATGACGGAGCTTCATGAAGTGATTGTGCGTGCGGTACCAGCCAGAGAGGGACTGGTATTAAACCCAGCGGATCTTCCACCAGTTTACGTTTCTAGGGTCGGCAGCAACGAGCAGACAAAATCTGTCAACCGGATTCCATACTCGGAACAGCTTTTGACTCAAATTAACACCCCAGGGAAAAATACGATTGTTGCCTTGGCGCGAATCAAAGATCTCACTAATCCCGAACGAGTTTACTGGAGAATATATAAAACAGAAGTGGCCATCAGTCAGGTTTATAGACAACCGCAATTGGACCTTTCACTTTTCCGTATGCTGAGGACCAGAGATGCAAGTCAATAAATTTAAAGTCTTTGTATTTACTATGGTTATTTTGGTGGGATTGCTCAGCTTCCAAAACTGTTCCAATGTGGCGCTGGAAGAAGCAACTATTGAGAAGCTCTCTATCAATCCTTCTTTAAACTTTAAATCCAATTTTTGCTCTCAGGCTCGTTTTTCGATGGGCGCCAGTAGTAAATTCATTTTCATCATGGATTTGTCGGCATCGAACTTTGGCAACTGGTACTCTGAAAAACTCGGTGGTCAGACACTTTACTATTGGGATCCAAATCTAGCGACAGATCAAAATGGCGCACGCTTCGATGCAGTCAGTTATTTCTTAGACAATTGTGGAAGCCAATCCGGCAATCATTTTGCGTTCATCGGTTTTAGTCAAAGTGCTGGAATACTAAAGGGTGGTAACCTCTCCTGTGATGATGTCGAGTTCACTTCTAAGGAAAATATCAAATCTCAAATGAACGCAATCAAAACCCGCGAGAACGCCGATAGAAATTGGTACAACCGCTGGAAAAAGCCTGCCTATCTTTCAGAGCCCCAGCCCGACTCACTCATGAGTAGCGTCACAAGTTACAATGCCGCGAGCAAGTGTATGGAGAAGCTGGTGCTTTCAGATCTTTTAAATGATTCGACGGCCAATGCCGACCGTTACACCGTGTTCTTTATATCCGATGGTCTTCCACAGGATTTAAATGGCACAGGATGCAATACCTCTGGACTCTCTCCAAAACAGATCGAAGAATGCCACCTTAATGCTTCTTTGAGCTCTCTAACAATGACAAGAACGGCAGCACTCTCAAAAGGCTCCGCCGTACAGCTGCAAGGTATCTACTATGGAAATGAAAGCGATGGTGCGGTTCCAGCTGTTCTTGATGCTCTCTCT
>CAZWVK010000141.1:0-3880 GCA_964636785.1 uncultured Pseudobdellovibrionaceae bacterium
TGGGACTGATTTATGGAGCTATTGCTCGATCATTCCCTATTACACGGTACTCGACCGCTCTTGCAGTCGGATTGGGTCTAGGTGTGGTCTCAATGATTGGACCTTATATTATCTATCCGGCAATTATGGTTGGCGCACATGGTGTTGATTTCTGGAATGGAAATATTCCAATCGCATTTAGCTGGATCACGTACCTGATTATGGGCGCATCTTTTGTACTATTCCCAAAAGTAGTTGAAAAGATGAGTGAGAAGGATTTTCAGCATTAAACCTTTCCACTTGAACCTATAAGCCTCCGAGGTATTCTTCCGTCTTTCAAGACCTCGGAGGTAAATGATGAAGTCTTTGCTCCCAATTCTTAGCCTAGTTATAGGCTCGGTTTCTGTCACTCAAGTTCAAGCCGAATATGGCCTCAAAAACTTTAAGGTTGTTATGCCAGGCGCACTTTATCGCGGAGCTGGAAACGGCAATCGTGCTCCAATGAACGACTCTTCACTGAAAGCACTTTGCCAGGCTGGATTCAGCCGCGTTTATTATCTTTATGGAAAGGGGCCCAATAAAAGTCTCAACTGTGGTTCGAACACCATCGAGTACAAAACAGCGGCGTATTCCACATCCAGAGATTTTGAAAAGCCGATTCTAAAAGCGATCTACAATGCCATACAAAACGGAAGCGGACCTGTTTATCCGCACTGCTGGTATGGTGTTCATGCTTCCGGTTACGTGGCCGCAGTGGCACTTAGACAGTTTTGTGGTTACTCTGCAGAACAGGCTGTTTCTTACTGGAACAGTCATATTGCTTCTGCAAGCCTTCGCTATCCAAAGGTTCAAAACAAAATTAGAAACTTCCGACCGGATCCAAATCTTCAGATTTCAAGTTCTCAAGCTTCTAGACATTGCCCTTAAAACTGGACAAAAAAAGAGAGTGGTACTCAGTCCACTCTCTTTTTTTACCATTCCCCTGTTAACCACTTTATTGAAGAGCTTTGAACAAATCCTTATCGGAATCGAGATCCAACAGAAGACGCCCTTCTCTTTGATTTGTAAGAAGAATTTCTACGACTTCCTTCGTATTCTCAACAATCAGATTCAATTCATCGTGGTTGAGTCCGATCTCATTCTTTAAAATCTGATAAACAGCACCTTGAGACTGAAGATCCGAATTCAAAGCTTCAAGCTGGCGAAGTGTTTTTGGACTTAAATGTCTAATCTTCTGAACCATAGATGTGCGCTTTGCAAAGTTTGAGTAACTGGTCTTTACCCCTGCATCATTGTCCGTAATGCGAGTCCGCTGCACCAGTTGAGTTGGGAATCCATCAACTTCCTTTGGATAATTGATTTTTGCCATAACCACTCGATCTGTCGTCACACTTCTTCCTTTTGAGTCGCGAAGAAGTTTATCTTTCACCTTTCCAGCGCCATCTATCCAGTAAATGTACCAACGGAAATCCACATTACCGACACGATCCTGCTGATTCAGAATATGATCCAGAATCGCAATTTCAGAGAGCTCTCTCATCCAGATAGCCATTTGAAAGGCCGTGGCACCACCGCCCATCGCTCTTCTAATTTTTGAATTTCTTTGACCAAGCTCCAACCCTTCTTGAATCGCATCAAGAAGTGGCTTCTCACTTCGAAGTGCAAGGAACGCTGGAGTTTCCTGAAATTCCTCGTTTTGTTTATCTCCCCATCTTGATCGAAGACCGTTGATCTCTTCGCGATACTTCTCGCCGCCATCATGAGTGAGAACACCTTTGATCTTTATGAGATCATCAGTGAACAAATCAGAGACCGGGTTATAAACAGATGGGTTCAAGAGAGCTTTGTACATCCACTCCCAACCCGCACGCACTTTATCGCCTTTTCCCATTCTTTTTTCATGAGCTTTTTTAGTGACGCGATTGAAGTGCTCGTCTTTTGACATTGTTCGATAGACTGCAACCGGAACTTTCACTTCTGTATCTAAGAATCTTGAGAAATGATAATAAACAATGCTTGAAAGCGAATGAGTTCCGCTCGTTCCTTTTTGATTCATCGTTTGCTTGAATTTAGTGACCGTCTCGTGGCCACTCTTTGATCCACCACAAGCTTTAGCAGATTCATACTCGGCCTGAGATTCTCCAGAAGAGGAAATATCGTAAATCATCGTACCTGGGCTTGTACTCCAAGTTTTTGGACAGAGGGCAATAGATGGATCATTGTAAAAATCCAAGCCACAAAGCATCTCCTCTTCTTCAAGATCCCCTTTTTTATAATCCCCACCAGGCAAGTGAGAGAATCGAATGCACTCTTCCTGAATTCCACTTGGAGATAAATGAGTTTGAATAAGCGGGTTCGCCCAAACGACCCCAGAAAAGCCAAGTACGGACAGCATCAAAAGCTTCATGGAAAGGACCTCCGGATATATTTAATAAACCGGAATAGTTATAATAACGCGATGCGCATTCGTCTACTTTTTTGAGCTAAAATGAGAGGCGATTGAAAAGTGTTCTCAGAGAAACATTTAAGAAAAAGGAGGTGGGAAACGAGCCGCAGTCCGAGCAATCCGATGACGATTTTGTTGGAATAGAAATATGCGGAGGAAGCTCTGACCATGGCATTTTTTCATAGTTTTTAGTCTTCAGTGCAATCAACTCATGCGTACCTTTGTCATCAAAACTTAAGTACAAAAAGCCCTCATCGATCGTATTCTTATGGGTGCGATCCCTCGTCAATAAGGTCCTTCTACCGCTCCCTAGAAGTGGCACGGAGATATAACGAACCTTGCCGTTTCTATGACCGGGATAGAAGACATGATGATGACCGCTCAAGTAATAAGTCACATGGTGGAGCTCTAAAAGGCTTTCCATTCTGGCTCCATATCCAGAGCTAGCTGTTCCTCTGGCCAGGTACTCACTCGCTTTATCAAAGGCAAACGGATAAAGAGGGACATGTCCAAACACAATCTTGATTGGAAACTCAGAGGTCTTACTTAATACCTCTTCAAGCCAACCTAGTTGATCGTTGACAAGAGGTCCAACTGCCGTAGCGTCCAAGGCAATAAAAACAGCTGGGCCCATTTTTACTGCATAATTGAGCGGATAATTCTGTTCAACTCCGTTGAGAAATGAAATTCTCTTATCTTGAGTTTTATGAGAGTTAAATCTTTCGACCTGAAAGTTATTAAAGTTTTGAACGTAAAGAGAGCGCTCCGTTTTGAAAGCAGACCCGGCTGAGGCGTCATGATTTCCCGGAGAAGGAAGAAGTGCGATTTCGGAACTTCCCAACGGCTTTGTCACATGGTCATGAAACGAATTCCACATCGCCTGATAATCCAGACCTGATTTTTGCCCAGCAACCATATCTCCGGTAGATAGCACCAAGTCCACATCTTCAGATTTGATATGGTTGATCGCTTTACTAAGATGTTCGGTGTAGGTCGTACTGCCATAAGAGCGATTCAAATCTGAAATGATTGCGATCTTCCATGTTCTTTGAGCAGGATTCTCCTCATCTGGATCCGTTGGCACGGGGTCCGTTGGCGACAAGGGTTGTTCCGTCGGAAGAAGTTTGACCTTAAATTCGGAATTGGAGCACGAAAGAAGAAAAAAACTAAGGACGATGACGAGTCGAAACGATGCGCGGTACATCCTTTGAACATCGACCGAATGAGTACAAAGCTTGAGTCCAGTTCAGAGGATCTGGACCTTTCCTAAAGAAACCTTAACGATATTACATCTGAATCATTTCGAAGAGCTGGTGAGGATAGGATTCGTCCTCGTTCAAAAAGTTCCAGCTGTTCTCGAATTTAGAAAACTGCGCCTGACGAAGTTCAAATTTTCGAATGAGTGCACTCATCCAAGCCGGCACCTTTAACTCACACTTCAGCTCTAAAATCACA
>CAZWVK010000141.1:3890-6178 GCA_964636785.1 uncultured Pseudobdellovibrionaceae bacterium
AGACGTCTCGGAATAACAGCGAAGTGCACGATCAAAGGTCACTCGAGAATAAGGCTCATAACGGCCCATAAACGCTTTTCGTCGATACTGTGTCATGAGCTTTGGCTTTAGACCCAGTGAAAGAATTCGGAAGTATGCGACCTGCATAAATGGATGGGAGAAATCAAAATTCAAACCCGGATCCCCTCCTTCTTCTAAAATCCGCAATGTATCTTGACTGGTGATCGGTGATCTCCGCTTATTGATCATCTGATCATTTTTAGTCTTAATTTCCATATAAGCAGGAAAGTTCGGATTCTCCCCGTAACTTCGAATTCGCATGGAAAAACGTCTTGGAAGATTCTTTCTTTTGTTTTCAAGCAAAAGCATCTGATCATTATCGAGGTAAAGTGAATTGATGACATAGAAGCCATCGTCCTGAATCTTTGAGTGATAATCGAGATCACAATATGCTTCCAGGTACTCACAAATCGGATCCACGAGCTCAAGAGGAATTTGAAACTTTATTTCTCGTCGCTTTAAGTCCATTAGCTCTCAGCTCCATTTCCGATCCAGGAAGGATTCAAGAAGTTAACATCATTAAAACGCGCAAATAGTCCGGCTTCTAATAGATATTCCAAATATTCACTATAGAATTTAAGAGTATTCACCAATATCTCACGCTCAATTTCAAATCCAAATTCGGATAAGGCTTGCTTAAGCTCAAGGTCCTTTACCTTTCTAAGCTCCTGTATCATTTTCTTGGTTTTTGCAAATCGATCCAGCGTGCTTTGAGTTTGAGTCGCAAGCGCCTGAACGGAGTAAAGCTTTCTTTCAAGCTCGCTCTTCACTTTTGAATGATCACGAATATAGTCTTGCTCTTTCAGACGATGAAGGACTTTTTCACGCGCAAAGTTCTCACGATCAAAGCGAAAGAATGGAATATTAAAGTTGATTCGAAATGACGTTTCATCGCGATCTGTGTTTCTTCGAATATCGACATGACTTAAAAGCTTACGATCATCTCCCCAGCTCACCTCACGATTGATTCGTTCTAAATCCAACTCCAGTCTTTTTCGCTCAAGGCTTAAGACTTCAGATTCTTGAGGGAGTTTGCCGATCCCTTCACCAAGCCGAGGAACAAACTGAATTAAGTGTTCAGCTGCTGCATCAATCTCCTTTAACTCCATTTTTTCGAACGCTCGGGCCTGCGCTTTTAGCGCACTTCCCTCAGCCGTCACTTTATGAAGGCGACTCAGTTCAGAGATCAAATCCTTGATATTCACTTTCGGCAGTCCTAAGAATTTTGAACTTTGCTCAACCGAGCGGTTCAGATCTTTTTCCCGGCCATTCAACAATTTAACCATGCGAAAATAAATAAGCTGCTGAACAATGGACATGTATGCATCGTAGCGGGCCTGGTTTAAAACCTCAGCTTCACTCAAACTCAAGAGCTTTTTAGAGATCCGTCTCGAGGGATGAAATGTTTTGAGCTCGTTAAAGCTTTTGATATCAATGCGGAGTGTATGTCCTTCCTCTCTTGTTTCTTCGTCAAATCCATATTGGTAACGAAAAGCTTGAAAGGGAATATAACCTTCAAATCCAAAGGAGTTTTCCAAGTCGTACTTTGGTCGACTCTCTATCCCCTTAACCCTTTGGTTAACAATCTGTTGGAGTGCATCTGATGCAAATGCCTCTGAAGTCAGGGCCACCAAGGTCACTCCGATGAGAAAACTCACATATTTTATCATGGTCACTCAGCCATTTTTACGCGAAGAATATCGGAGCCCTTAGAAGATCCATTATCTGAAGTCAGATAGAAGGTCGTTCCATTTAAAGCCAAACCTTCCACTCGCCCATTTGCAACGTGAAAAAGAAGATCGAGATCTGGAGTTACCGCGCGGTCACTCAACTCCCAGACCTGACCACTTTTTTCACCTTTTTTGCAATTGCCTAATACAAGCATTTTTCCATGGAGTTTGATTAAATCGGTAATACGTCCTGTGGATTTGCATCGCTCATCATCAAGACGAACAATGGCATGCACATCCACATCGACGTGCGCGAGAGAGTTCTGCTCAATCTGAGTCACAAGATTTGAAATCTTCAAAATGATCGAAGAGCCATCTGGCATTTGAGGACTCTTAAGTCCTATATACCCATCCAATCCTTCAAATGCCAGAGATTCCACATCCAAATCTTTTTCAAGTTTATTTAGAATTGGGCGGAGTAGGTTGTGTCTTTTCAAAGACTCGACCAAAGGAGTTCTTAGATCCAACTGACGATCAAATATAGCCTCATCAGCGTTC
>CAZWVK010000142.1:0-6118 GCA_964636785.1 uncultured Pseudobdellovibrionaceae bacterium
AGTGCTTATCACGAGCCGCCTCACGAAGAACCTGATGCGGAAGATTTTCCACGTCATCCGTGCTCTTTCCCGTGAGGTAAGTCTTAACTGTGTCATAGACCTGGGATGGCTTTCGCGATGGAGTCATATAACCTTTTAAGCGATCATTCCAGTTGCGATAGTCCTCTTCCAACTGTGATAGTGTTTTATAAGCATCACCATATTGGCAGATGTTAAGGTAACCAATCGAACGAACCACAAACGACTCAGGCTGATATACAATCTTGAAATACGGCGAGTGAAGCGAATACATATTTCCAATCGCTCCAGCGTAATCATCCATATAAATCTGTGACCAACCCTGTTCGATCAGTGCTTGAACCCATAGACCATGATCTTTTGGAACACTCACGTATAAAGGAAGAGCGTCCTCAACGTTTCCATGAAGGAACTTCATACGCGCAAGATTTGCTTTCACCAATGCTTTGATATTGTTATTAGGATAGCCCTTTTTATTGAGCTCCTGTTCAAGAGCGATCAGTTTATCCAACGCAAGCTTCTTCTTATTCGCCTTGAAGTATCCGATCGAAGCTAAGACCTGTGCGTCCGCCCAGAACTCTGATGATTCCGGAACTTTTGAAGCATGTTGCCAAGTGCGATTGAAATGTTCTGATTTAAAGGCACCTTTTGCGAGTCTGTAATAGACAGGCCCACGGCTTTTTGGTGTGAGGATTTTATCTAGGTTGTCGATCTGCTTAACCACTTGATAAAAATCCTTTTCGGCATCTTTATGAAGACCAATGGCCAAAAGCTCTAAGGCTTCTGCAGCATACTCTTGAGTCTTTTTACTTTTAAGAATCTCAGTGAGCGCTTTAAAAGTCGCTTCATTCATTTTGAGTTTGTCCGCACACGCTCCCAAGTGATAAAGAGCTTCGTACTTTGTCGAGTCTGCTTTTGCCAACTCACTCATAAGTCCCATCACCATATGACAATGTGTGCCCTTCGCAAATAGAATAAGAGCTGCAACCATCTTGAGCTCTTCTTCAGAGAGCGGTTTGTATGGTTTCTCTGTAAACTGTGCGACTTCTGTTTCTTTCCAAGAGAAATCTTTGATCTTTGCAAGAGTCAAAGTTTGATCCACAGGTCTGAAATTCGCCTTTAGTGTTCTTACTTTTCCGGCAATACGAAATTTATCCCCCAAAGCCTTTGTTAAATCCTCTTTGCTCATTAATTCTGGAGTGGAAAGAGGTTTTAAATCTCTTGGGGATTGAGCGGACCATCCCAATTTTGGGAGAGTGAAGTCCGCTTTTCGCACACGATCTTCACGGCCCACATCGAGACGCGGAACATCTTTAATATTTTCGAGAACCTGCTTTGGAAGATAAGGGACACCCCTTGAACTCACTTTTAGACTTGGATCTGCAGGACGTCCTTTTTCTGAAACGTCATAGGCTTTCGTCTCTTCTGCTGCTTTTTTAGCATTCTTAACGTCTTCCAAAGTGGCATCACTGGATTCTTTAGTGACCACCGGTGCGCTATACTCTTCCGAAGTGCGCGAGGCTTGAGACGTCTCACCCTGCTCGGACTTATTAAACTCACTCCACCACTTTTGAACTTTGGTTTGCACCTTACGCACGACTTTTTTGGTCGTCGTCTTCACATCTTTCCAGGATGATTCAACTCGAGTGCGAAAGTCATGGCCTTCTGGCGCGATACCAAAAGCCTCTGTGCTGAGCACAAGTTGTAAAGTAAGAATGACAAGCAATAGACGTTTCATAAAAATTTCCTATTTAAAATAAAGCGTGAGCCCTATCATGAATGTCGTAAACTGAGTGTTCTGATCTCGGACTTTTTGCCCTTTGCTTAGTCCGCGGTAAGCCACAACCTCTTCTGTGAACCATTGGTTCTTTAAATCTGCGCGAATCGCCAAGTTTTCATTAAAGAAAAAGAACTGGCTGATATCCACACCGTAGGTGAATGTGGATTTAGAGCTCTTTTGGTCTTCCATGATTTGATCATAGGTCGTCATTCCAATAGTGGGAGTGATCGCCATATCAAAATACATGATCTTCGATCCAAGAAAGCTCATTTTCGCGTAAAATGGAACGATATTGAACCCAACACCATAATAGCTTGAAAAGCGGCCATGATCGGGCTGCACACCACTTCCAAATTGAGTTAAATTTCTCTTAAGCTGGTTGTCCTTTAAGTCACTCGTTAAATAAGTGGCCTGAACACCAAACCTTTCACTGAAGAAGTAATTGAGTGATCCACCGTAAATATAGCCTTCACTATAAGAGTCATTTACAATGGGTCCACCTTGGGCTGACACGAAAATAGATTTCTCTTTGGTGTAGGTTCTATTTTGAACCACGCTGAAATCGGTGTCCTTTGGTGCCCAATACTTCTTTTCAAGATCAGAAATATCGACTTTGTCTGATTCCTGAGTTTGACCAGCTGGTGTTGGCTTTTTTGTTTGAGCGATCGAGTTTGCGGAAAATCCCACAAAAGCTAAAATCACTAATAATGTATTCCAAGGCTGCATAACTCCCTCCTAAAAGAGTTATCGTATATACCTTGGGATGAGCTTCACATTCTTATGCGAACTTACTTCGTACTCTTAAAGAGAAACGGATAAGTCACAAGAACGTTAGTTCCGCCTTTTGGTTGCGGAAACTGCCATCCCGCGATACGCCTCAAAATACATCCCTCGACCATGGCGTTGTTCAACGATGTGTTCCCTACCATTTGTGCCACAACATTACCTGTGCCACCGATGGTAAATTTAACTAATACCTTTCCATAAAGCTCAGGGTTCGCACTGAGCTGTCTTTCATAACAATAACGAATCTGACCAAGATGTGACTGAATCACTCGTGCAATCACGTCACGATCCAATCCCCCATCAATTTCAGTTTCCTCTTCAATAATTCCGACTTCCGCGTTTCCAACGTTTCCAAGAGATAGAGCGCCTGAGCCTTTATATGCAGAGGATCCGCCGCCCTTTCCACTGGTTCCAAGGCCTGCGATTTTTTGTGAACCGCCGCCGCCCTGGCCTTCACGTGGACCCACTTTATCAAGGCTCGATCCACCACCAATTGAAAATGCCTTTCCAGAAGGTTGATCCGGAGACACTCCAGCCGCTTCGAGTAACTCTGTGTTTTGTGCTGCTCTTTTTGAGATCTTTCCAATCAAAGCACCAAGTCCTGCTGCTCGGATTTTGGAAACCACTTTGTTTCCAGGACGAGGATTCTTTGCTCCACCGGCCACTTGTCCTTTATCCCCACCGGGCGTGTCTTTTTGAATGCCCTGTTGAGACTGACCAGCAATGTTTTTTCTCAGTTTCTCAGCCTGCTCTTTTTTAGCCTTCACTTTTTTCGCATCAAAAATCATACGGGTGAACTGGTTTTGCTGAGGCATAACCGTTTTAAGCTCATCCTCTGGTGCCTTCGGCATTAAAAACATAAATCCAAAAATAAAGAAGAAGACCAAGAGTGCAGAAATCATAGGTCCATGAACACGTGGCTCTAAAGAAGAGCGCATACGTTCACTCACATCTTGATGAACCACTTCGGACTTCACCAAGCGCTGACGAATGATTATGTTACCCTGTTTTTCTTCATGCCATTTGAAATCGGTTGGTGCTTGAAAAACCTTATGTGATCCAGCCAAAGTCAGCGCGTAGCTGTCTTTAGGTGGCAAAAGTTCTGATTTTAAAAGATGACCATCTTTGATGATCACAATCTGGTGATAAGTCTCACCTTTTGTATTTGGTGAAAGGTCCTCTTTAACGAATAACGCTCGATCTAGGGATTGAGGTGTGGCTTTGATCTGATGACCACCAATATGAATCACAGTCGCAGCTGTGATTTCATGCTCAACCACAGGTTTTTTATTAACCCATGTTCCCTCTTCACTCCCTAAGTCCGAAATGGTCCAAACATCGCCTTTCTTTTCAAAAGCAGCGTGGATTCCACTCACTCCGTCGCCCAAAAGTTTAAGATGAGCGGATCTGGAGGAACCAATAATAACAGTGTGCTCACCATTTTCTAATAAATGGGCGCCCACTTGTTTGTTCTTATATTTATGCTCAATCTTAAGTGCGACTCTTTTCATGACCTACCTCAAATACTCTACGGAATCTGAAATGTTCTTCTCAAGTTGCAAATTGACACGGTAAAGCGGAATGAACTTAACACCCCGTTTTTGATGCAGATAGGCTCCATCCGGCGATCTACGTTGACCATCAATACTTGAGCCATCGAAATTAATTTCCTGAGTTTTACGATATTTCACTTTTTTCGCAAAAACTGAAAAACTCATAAACAAAGTACCCATTAAAACCAGAGTTAAAAGCTGTCTCATTTTGTCACCTTCTTATTGCTTGGCTCTCTATTTGATACAGTTTGTGCCACGGACTGTTGAATCGCCTGGTTCAAACTACTGATTTTATCGGACAAATCAGAAGGAAGTTTTCCATCCACCCGGTTCAAACTGATTCTTCGATGGAGATCCTTATAGCTTGCAAGACTTGCTGGAAGATCCTTGAAATGAATCTCCTGAATCTGAGCGATTCTTAAAAGAGAAACACCATTTCTTGGATCCAGTTTTGCCGCTCGTTTATGATGATCAAAGGCTTCATCATACTTTTTCTTCTTAAAAGCGATCTCACCAAGACCAAAGTGAGCTTGAGGAATTTTAGAATCAACTCCTAAAGCTTTTGAAAAGCTGGCGTGTGCACCACTTAAATCATCTTTGGTGAAGCGGATCTGTCCAAGAAGAAGATGGGCTTCTGCAAGAGTTGGACTTCTACGAACCGATTCTTCAAGATCATTTAACGCCAATGTATGATTTTTGATTTCCCACTGAAGACGGCCGCGTTGATAAAGAAGAATTCCATCCTCTGGAGCCTTTTTAAGTGCCAATTCAGTCATCCAAAATGCTCGTGGCAAATCCCCTTTCGATTCTGCTGATAATGAAAGAAAATAGGCTCCCCAGTGGGATTCAGGCTCAACCTTTGCCAAGTAATTGGCGATTCTCTCCACCTGAAAGAAATTCTTTGCATTCACACAATGTCCAGCCATGACCACAAGATCTTTCCACTCTTTCTTGGTGTAAGTTTGATCTGCAGGACAATCCTTCACACTGCCCGCATGAACTGTTTCACCCACCCAAGAGGCTGAGTATGGTGACGGTCCCTTCCTTTTGCCAGGGCCAGACGCACAAGAAATTAAAAATAAGCTGAATGATAAGATGAGGGTTATTCTCATAGCAGGACTCCCTTCCATACGGGTATAACCATTTTTGGTTCTGTGAACTCAAGAGTGGTGGCTTCATGTGGACGCTTATTCACAGTTGCCAGTTCGCGCTCAAGTTTTTGAATAGAACCATCAAGGAAATTGTTTTTCTTTGCGAATTTAAGTGCTTCAGCCAAAGTGTCCACACTCTTTTCTTCCAGTGGAATGATCAGATTCTGAAGCTCCGCACGAAATGCCGCTTCGTCTTCCGGTCCAAATCCCTGAGGGGTCGGCATTGTTTTTAAGGCTTCGACATAATGAGCATAGCTTTCATATAGCTTTTCAGAAGCTTGAACGGCGACCTTTGGATCACCATATTTAATGGATTCCTGAAGTGCTTTCTGAGCTTTTTCTAATTTCTCAGTTTTAATAGCCAAAACCATCGCGATGCGATCCGCTTTTGCCTTCACACTTTGAGATTTGAATTCATCCACAAGAACTTGGGCTTGAACAAATCTTAAACGAGCACGGTCCGAGGAACTCCAGCCCGAACGAGCCAGAGCGCGTCTGGCATCATGAAAAGCATCGGAATTTTTACCCGCTTCAAGAAGCGCCTCAATGGCAGCCACCTGTGCGTTGTTGGCCGCTGGTTGAATACCTTTCGCAATCACTTGATTTCGAATCGCGCGAAGGCGAGCGGGATCACCATAGTTCTTCTCAAACTCTTCGAACTTCAAAAGAAAAGCCTCATACTCTTTTGGGCTCTTTCTCTTTGCGAGATCTTCATAATAAACTCGCGCCTGATCTGGTTTTCCACTTAGGGCGTAGAAATCAGCAGCAAGCTCTTTCCATTTGTCAGAATTCTCTTTATCGCGTTGTGAAAGAGTGGCTAGAACCTTTGC
>CAZWVK010000143.1:0-5994 GCA_964636785.1 uncultured Pseudobdellovibrionaceae bacterium
TTTGTGAGGAGTTGAGTGAGCCTGGAATCATCCAAAAACTTTCCTTCGTCTTCCAGACTTTTTCGAGCTCCTTGGCCGTCAAAGAAGTCTCTCCCATTTTAACGAGTGAAGAATCGAATCAAAACCAACTCCTAATCCCTTCGGGGCCTTTGGTTTTGCCATATAACCATCCCAGGCCCAGTCAAAGTCCGAACTCAAATAGTTTCGACTCTGTGATACCCCATGAATATCTTTTTTATGAGGTTGAAGCTTTTCAAATTTGGCTGTTTCCCAGAGGGAAAAAGCCTGCCCAATGGGGTGATCCATACTATGAGTGCTGATCACACGAAAATCTCGGACACGCTCCAATGGGAGTGTGGCTCTTGCGGTTTTGATCACTTGATGAGGCCACTCCGAGGAATAGTAAAAATCCGAAGCCAATTTCATGGATGCATCAGCTGGAAGCTTTGAGTTTTCATAGTCCTTTCGGCTTGGTGTCCAAGGGTCCTCAATCAGATCGATAAATCGAAACAAGTGCTTTGTATTCTGATAGAACTCCGTAAACTCTTCGCGTGTCAGAGACCCACTGAAATCAAGACGAATTTTTTCATTTGGAGAAATGGCGTGGGCTAGGGCACTAAGAAGCTGAGAATCCTTTTTCACATCACCATGCATTTTCAGTTTGAAGGTTGAAAATCCAAGTTCTCTTAAAACATCGAGTTCTTTTTCACCATCCATTGGAAAAAGAAGGCCGTGGGATTCAGGCATGGCGAGCCCGAGAAAAAGAGAGCGTCCTCTTGACCTAGCCCAGCCGTCCACTGAATTTCGCCATAAACTCTTTTCTAAAAGCGCATGTGAAAAATCACCTTCGCTTAAAAGACTTAAAATCTCATTAAGATTTGGATCTCCAAATTCCGGCCATGGAAAAAGATCGGAAAATCCGATCTGATTGAGTGACCACTGAACTTTAAGAAGAGCACCTTTTCTTGGCTGCGCAGAGCTTTGAGCATTTGGCTTTTTATAAGGTGTTAATGTGTAAGGGTGTATCCAGATTTTCATGGGATGAGTAACCCCAAAGATATGACTAAAGCAAACAGGATATGAATCAATGAACTTCGCGCGAGAAACTGATTGTAAATTCGGCTTGGTGGGGTTTTTAAAACATCCCTTGAAAGTTTATACATTGGAAAGATCAGCGCAAGGCCCAAGAAGAAAACCAACCACTGATCCATCATGGCCCAGTAAGAGTGGACCAATAAAAAGCTAAGAAAGAGAACGGGAACTTCCCACTTGGAGTATTTTCCAAGTCTCACAGCAAAAGTTTTTTTACCGACAAGCTCATCTTGCTCTTGATCCCGAATATTATTGATTGAAATCAAAACAGTTCCAAGAAGACCCACTTGAGTTCCTAGAATAAAAGTCGATAAATCAAACTCTCCACTGTGAAGGTAAACCGTTCCACCCACAGCGACCCAACCAAAAAAAATCAAAACAAAAAGATCACCGAGCCCCTTATAAGCCAGGGGGTAGGGACCACCTGTGTACAGATAGCCCATAATCAGTGACAAAAGACCAATTATGACAATCGGCCATCCACCAATAATCACAAGAGGAATTCCACAAAGGAATGCGAATCCAAAAAATGCAAAACCAATCCGATGAACCAGCTTGACGCTCAACCACCCACTTTGTGTGGCGCGGGCTTCACCAAGACGAGATTCTGTATCCGCTCCTTTTGCAAAATCAATGGCATCATTAAAAAAATTGGTTCCAATTTGAATGGCGGTGGCGCCAAGAAGACTTAAGATAAAAACAAGAAGGGACCATTTTCCATGCACCTGAGATGCAAAGATGGTCCCCACAATCACCGGCACTAAAGAAGCCGTTAAGGTTTTAGGACGGGTTGCCAACCAAATTGAGCGCAGCATATCTATGGCAGTCGCGGAAACTTTGAAAAGTCAGGCTTTCGTTTTTCAACAAATGCGTTTTTTCCCTCTTTGGCTTCTTCACTCATGTAGTAAAGGAGTGTGGCATCGCCGGCCAAATCCAGAAGACCCATCTGTCCGTCACAATCCGCATTGAGAGAAGCTTTTAGACATCGTAGTGCCAATGGAGAAAGTTCAAGCATCTCTCGGCACCATTTGACTGTCTCAGCTTCCAACTCCTCATAAGGAACAACATGATTCACGAGTCCCATCTTCAATGCCGCATCGGCATCATACTGTCTGCAAAGGAACCAAATTTCACGAGCCTTCTTTTGCCCGATGATGCGAGCGAGGTAGCTGCTTCCAAGGCCACCATCAAAAGATCCAACTTTGGGACCAGTTTGTCCAAATTTGGCATTGTCTGCGGCAATCGTTAAATCACAAACCACATGAAGAACATGTCCCCCGCCGACGGCATACCCCGCAACCATCGCCACAACAGGCTTTGGCATAAAACGGATCTGTTTATGTACATCTAAAATGTTCAAACGAGGCACACCATCTGAACCCACATATCCCGCATGCCCACGAACTTTTTGATCACCACCGGAACAGAAAGCCTCTTTGCCCTCGCCTGTCAGAATAATCACACCCATTGAGCTATCTTCACGACAGATTTCAAGAGCATCTTTGAGCTCATGCACTGTTTGTGGTCGAAAAGCATTGCGAACTTCGGGACGATTGATGGTGATCTTTCCAATGCCGTCTTCTGTTCTTTCTAATTTGATGTCGGTGTAAGTTTTAAGAGAAGTCCAAACCGTGGGCTGAGAGGTTGCCATTTTCAATTGCTCCTTTGATTACAGAATTGAAGATGGCCATAACTCACTCCTCTTGGCCCGGTCAGTCAAGCCCTATCCGTTGAGTTTCTTCAAGAACTCTTCAGGCTCCTCTTTAACAAGGAATTTAAAGCCACTGATGTACACTTTGAGGTGGCCTTCCACTCTTGTGCTGCTAGGAACGACCTCAAAAGCATCAACGGCATTGTTGCGCACAAACAAGGTCTGATTGTCCGTTGTTTTAACTTCAACATAGTTCTTATCTTCCATGAGTTCTCCTTGTGAGGTTTTTTCAATCTTAAATCATTCTTAAAAAAGTTCACAGAGCCAGGACCAGTCTTCTCCTGCGATGAGTCGATGGCCTCTTGCAGAAAGAGTGACAAAATGATCTCGATCTCCACGTTGCTTCTGGATTTGCTCCATAATCCTAATGAACTTTGAATCCTTCTCGCCACACACCCAAATTAAAGATTTCTTAAAACTTATGAGTTCGGAGTAAGAAAACTGATGGTTTGTATTGGAAAAATTCAGAAACGCTTTTCCAAGTGCAGCACGATCCAGTCCATCAAGATTTGTGTTTAAGGGTGTATCATGGCGAAAGATCTCCTGTTCTTGCCATTTTTCTGCGAAGTCCATCAGAGAGGAGTCTTTAAGACGCTCGAGCCACATATTCTCCCATTTTCGACGATCTTGAATCTCATCTTTATCAAAAATGCCCGGATGAGTGCTCAGAAGAATGACCTGTTGGAAACGCTCTGGGAAAAACAGAGCCAGATGGAGTGCGATTCGTCCGCCCAAAGAGTAACCCATCAGATGAAGAGGCTCTTTTCCAAAACGATCATCCAGTTCATCTAAAATTTTTGAAGCTGTGGTTTTAAAATCTGTATCTAAAAGATCACGATCTTTTCCAAATAAATCCGGAGCCCAAAAATTTTTAAAGCCGAGTGTCTCATTGAGTCCCGTGAAATCCTGACTGGAACCTAAAAACCCATGGAGGGCTAAAAGATTCATTTCAAAGACTCCCAGAACGCTTTTGTTTGCGAGGCGTCAGGTTGAATTTCAATCAAAGTCGAGTGATCTCCAAATGGAGTTCTTTTCGTATCAAATAACTCATAATGAAGGCCCCACATTTGCGCGAAGTTTTCAAATTTTATCTTATGACGATTCAGATGAATCTCTTTGCCACCAAACATGCGATCAAAAATCATTCCTCCACCATTATTAATAACAGCGATAAAGGTCTTAGATTTTAGATTTTGCATCACCCAAGGGGCATTCAAGTCATAAAGACAAGTCAGATCCCCAAAAACTCCAAGAGCGGGATGATCTTTTGCAGTTGCGAGTCCTAAAAAAGTTGAGATTTGTCCATCAATGCCATTGGCACCTCGACTGGCGCGGACATCCGGGAAATTCTTTCCTGAACTTACAAAATCCCACTCACGAATAGGAAGAGAGTTCCCAAGATAAACCATTCTTTCGGATGACCACATCTGCTGTAGCGAGCGAATCAATGCCGGCTCAGATAGGGGAAACTGTTTTAATGCATTCTCTCTTTGATTTCTGAAACTCAGCTCACGTTCGATGATTCTTGAAAGCTCTTCATCTTCGAGCTGAGGAAATTGGAGTGCATTTAAGTCTTCAAGTGGCCAGACATCTCTGATCCATGAAAGCCCTGAAAAGTCATTGTGGCTGAAATTTAAAACAGGCAGTGAAAGGGTCTCCAAATCTCGCCACACGCGGTGTGTGGGCACATGACCAATTCGAATAACTCCATCCACTCCATTCTTAGAAACCAACTTTTCTGGAAACTCAATCTCGACATTAGAAAAATCAGCGTGACCTTTTAGGCCAGAGGTCGCTTCGAAAAAGCACGGAAGTTTTACTTCACTTAAAAGGTTTTTGATCTTTTCCATCGGGAACTGGAAGCTTCCTGAGACTATGATCAACGGCCGTTTCACCGATGATAAAAACTGCTCTGGATTTAAAACGTTGGGTTTCTCAGGGACAGTCAGCGGTGCGGAGTGAAAGAGTGGTTCGGAAAAGCCAATATTGATATGAAGAGGGGATCGTTGATCCCAATCATTGATTTCTAAATTTTCATCTTCAATATCGTAAATCATTCTGCAGTAAGATGAAAAGATCCCGGCTTGCTCAATAGTTTGAGGAGCTCCAGAGCCGCGAAAATGCTTTGGCCGATCTGCGCTTAAGATGATCAAGGGAGTGTGGGAGTAAAAGGCCTCAATGCATGCAGAAAGAGTTTCAGATACCGCGGTTCCAGAAGTCGTAACCACAGCGACGGGCGCATTTTGAGCCTGAGAAAGACCAAGAGCATAAAAGCTCGCTGAGCGCTCATCAAAATGGGAGTGCACCTTGAATTTTGAGTTTGCAAAAAAAGCCTCGGTGAGTGGTGCATTTCTTCCGCCGGGACATACCACCACCTGTAAGCAATCCCATTTCAAAAGTTCTTGAATGACATTTTTGACACGACTTTGATTGTTCATAGATTTCCTTGAGCCTCAAAAATCTTTAAGATCGAGTTCTTCTTGAGTTCAATTTCTTTCCACTCTTTTTCAAGTTCACTTTCTTTCACCACTCCAGCACCGGCTGCAGAAATGAGTTTAGTCCCAACCACTTGCAAGCACCGAATGGCGACAATCAAGTGAGATTCTCCACTGGAACTGACATAGCCAAATGGCGCTCCATAACGTCGGCGCAGATGTGAATCTTTGCGCTCTTTCAACCATTCAAATGCAGCCTGTTTTGGAAATCCACCAAGGGCTGGAGTTGGATGAAGCTCTTCAGCAATCTCAATGATTTGATTGGGTTCAAAATGCATAAGATCCACTTCCATCTCCGTGACAAGATGTTTTAATGAGGGGAGGTGATTCTCAAATGTGGGCTTTTTTAAAACCTGCCCATAAGGAGAGAGTGTCATTTCCAACTCACGCACAACAAACTCATGTTCACTGCGCTCTTTGGGATCCTCTAAGAGATTTTTAGAAAAATCTGCTGTCGTGCCGGCCACAGCATGAGTAAATAGTTGACCGCCTGTTTGATAGAGCAAAGTTTCCGGTGTGGCTCCAAACATCCATTCCTTTTCCGCTAGAAAGAAAGGATGCAAACTCTCAGGCAACTCCGCCATTCGATCGAAAATAAATAAGAGGCTTTTTTGAATCTGCTCTTTGAAATGGGAAGCTTGAGCAAAATCCATGTGAATGGGAACAGCCTTTTCCAAAACTCCCAAGTCGATTTTA
>CAZWVK010000144.1:0-5936 GCA_964636785.1 uncultured Pseudobdellovibrionaceae bacterium
CTTGGTCTTGATGGTCTCGACATTTCTTATCAGTTGCTCTCAGCTCAAACGGCGCGGAGAGAGCACTTCGCCCACGGCTGGACCTACTGCATCCGAGACATTGGAAGTGGATGAAGAGTTTCAGGGCCTTCCTTCCCAGATCGCGAATCAATCTCCTAAAAAAGTGGGGCTTATTTTAGGATCAGGTGGTGCGCGAACACTGGCCTATGCGGGATTGATTCGAAGTTTCGTCAAGAATAAAATTACGATTTCACATATTGCCAGTACCGAGTGGTCGAGCCTTGTGGCCGCAAGTTTCGCATTGAGCGGAGAGATTCATGATATGGATTGGAAGCTCTATAAGCTTGAGGCTTTGAGACTTCGATTTGAGAAAGGTTTTTTAGGGTTTGGAAGTTCTCAAAGTTCTTCGGCTTTGATCAAATACCTTTCAGAGAATTTTCAAGGTCAAAGGCTTGAAAACGCTAAGGTGAGTTTTGCCTGCGCGACTCGGAGCCTCGGCGCTCATCAGAGCCTGATTCTTTCCAAAGGTCTGGCTCATCAGGTTTTACAGCGCTGTTTGCCGTCGCCACCATTTTATAAGAATCTTTCGCAAGCCTCCAGTCCGGCTTCGCTTCTTAAGCTTGCTGCGGACTTAAAGAAAAACGGAGCAGAGATCATTGTATTTGTGGATGTCTTGGACGGAGGTATTCTGTCTGAACCTTTAATAGGTGCGGACACCAATGTGAAATACATCTGGGGTCAGATTTTAGAGAGTCAGAGTGCTGTTCGACTTTTTGTTCGCAATTCATTTGCATTAAATCTAAAGAAGTATTCGATATTCGATTTCTCTCAGCGAAAGGCTCTGGAATCAGAGGGCGAGCGCCAGGGAGATCAAATTGCACAAAGTTTAATTGAAGCCTACGGTTTATAGAGGAGATTCTGTGAGAAAAAGTTTGTTACCAAAGCAGGTGTATGAGGAGCGAAGAAAAAAATTAGCGTCATTGATTTCCGGCAGCGCTGTCGTCCTTCCAGCATGGCCGGAATACATTCGCAATCACGATACGAATTTCCGCTATCGTCAGGAATCAAATATGCTCTATTTGACAGGTTTTGATGAGCCGGGATCATGTTTGATTTTTCGACCTGGCCAGACTCCTGAAACCGTTTTGTTTGTGCGCGAAAAAAATGTTGAGCGCGAGACCTGGGATGGATTTCGCTTTGGTCCAGAGGGCGCTAAGGCCGAGTTTGGAATTGATGAAACCTACGTTATTGATGACATCGAAAAGATAGCGCCAAAACTTTTGAAGTCTTGTGACAAGGTTTACTACAGTCTTTTTCGCAATACGGAGTTTGATCCTATTTTTGGTCGAATTCTCGATGGTGCACGAAGCCTGAGTCCAAGATCAGGTCTTGGATTTTTGCCAGTTGAAGATGCTTATAATCTTCTTGGCGAGATGCGAATGAAAAAGTCCGAGGTTGAAGCTGAGGCACTGAAGAAAGCATGTGAGATTTCTGCTCGAGGACATATTGAGGTGATGAAAGCGGCGCGCCCTGGAGTGAGTGAAGGAGAGCTTCATGGACTGTTTATTTACTCGATTATGAAAGAGGGCGCATTCGGAGAAGCGTATAACGGAATTTTCGCATCCGGTGCCAATGCAGTGACTCTTCATTATAATTTCAATGAGAATGTTCTCAGAGATGGTGATCTGTTTTTGGTCGATGCTGGCGCAGAATATCTTTATTACAGCGGTGATATCACCCGCACCTATCCAGTGAATGGAAGATTCAGCGAAGCACAAAAAGCCATTTATGAAGGGGTTTTAGAAGTTCAAAAGAAGCTGATTGAAATGGTCAAGCCAGGACTTATTCATGCGGATCTGCAAAAGGAAACAACATCTGGTCTCGTGGATGTCCTGCTTGAAACGAAGATTATGAAGGGCTCGAAAGATGAAATCGTCTCCAGTGGAAGTTACAGGAAGTACTATCCTCATGGAGTCAGCCATCTCCTTGGATTGGACACTCATGATGCAGGTGGTTTGATTTTAAGAGGACAGCCGCGCCCTATGGAGGCTGGCTGGTGTTTTACAATTGAGCCTGGTCTATATATCCCGATCGATGATGAAAGTGCACCAAAAGAGTTTCGTGGGATTGGTGTGCGGATTGAAGACGACATTCTAGTGACGGAGTCGGGATGTTTGAATATGACTGAGCTTGCACCCAAAGAGATCAAGGATTTAGAGAGGTGATAAAGCCGCTTATTTCTAATCGTAGATTCGGATTAGTTATGGGCATTCTACTCAGCGTTTTCTCCATTTTGCCTCTGGTGCGGGGGGCTCAAGCGAACTTTTATCTTTTGAGTTTAGCGGGCGCTCTCCTACTATTTGCTTTTGTTCAGCCAAGATGGCTTACGCCATTGAATACTGCCTGGGCCTATTTTGCTCACTTCAATGCGGTGCTCATCCGCGAGATAGCTGTTTTTATAGTTTTTTTTCTTGTTATTGCGCCAATTGGATTCATCATGAGACTTACGGGTCATGATCCCATGCAAAGACGGATGAGTTCTGATCCAGAAGAGACCTATTGGATAAAACGACACGAACAACTGGGTTCAATGAAGAATCAGTTCTAAGGAGGGAATGTGTTGCTATTTATCGTTGAATTTTGGCGATTCCTCAGAGTTAGAAAAAAATTTTGGCTTCTTCCAATTTTGCTTGTACTGGCCTTCTTTGGATTCTTAATGGTTCTTACCCAAGGATCGACAATGGCTCCATTTATTTACACTCTTTTTTAAAATGGCGAAGCTTTTAGGAATCTCTGCTTTTTATCATGATAGTGCAGCAGCGCTAATAGATAGTGGTCGAATTTTAGCCGCCGCTCAGGAAGAGCGCTTTACACGAAAAAAGCATGATCCTGGCTTTCCAAGCCAGGCCATTCAATATTGTCTTAAAGAAGCTGGTCTTTCGCTTAAGGATCTTGATGGTGTGGTCTTTTATGAAAAGCCATTTCTAAAGTTCGAGCGATTGATTGAAACTTATCTTTCATTCTCGCCGCGTGGATATAAGTCTTTTCGCTTAGCGATTCCTCTTTGGTTGAGAGAAAAGCTGTTTCAAAAGGATTATCTTTTAAAGGAAATAGAAAAATTAACGGGTCAGCGGCTGGATCCAAGCCGTCTGTTTTTTTCTGAACATCACTTTAGTCATGCGGCCAGCGCTTTTTTCCCATCTCCATTTGAAGAAGCCATTGTGCTGACCATGGATGGAGTTGGCGAGTGGGCCACAACGAGTGTGGCGGTTGGACGTGGCAATCATTTGAGCATTGAAAAAGAAATTCATTTTCCACACTCACTAGGACTTCTTTACTCGGCATTCACTTATTACCTGGGATTCAAAGTCAACAGTGGTGAGTACAAGGTTATGGGCCTTGCACCCTATGGAAAGCCGCGATTTAAAGGCCTCATTTTCAAACATCTGATTGATTTAAAAGCGGATGGCTCGTTTCGGTTGAATATGAATTATTTTGCTTATGCATCCGAGCTCAAAATGATCAATCGAAAGTTCATAGAATTGTTTGGTGAAAAAGAGCGAGAAGCTGAGAAGGATCCGATCACACAGTTTCATATGGATGTGGCAGCATCGATTCAGGCCGTTTGTGAAGAGGTTGTTTTAAGAATGGCAGGGTCACTGGCTCAGGAGTATAAAATTCCAAATCTTTGTTTAGCTGGTGGGGTTGCGCTGAATTGCGTGGCCAATGGAAAAATCTTAAAGGAAAAAATCTTTGAGAATATTTGGATTCAGCCAGCAGCCGGAGACGCCGGCGGGGCACTTGGAGCAGCTCTTGGGTTTTATTTTCAAGAAATGAAAATGCCGCGCGAAGGTCAAAGAGGAGATCAGATGAGCGGAGCTTACCTTGGGCCCTCGTTTGATCAGACGCAAATCGAATCGGAACTTGCCGAGTGTGGGGCTCGGTTTGAAACTCGAGCCATGGATGAAATTCTAGAAGTCACAAGCCACGCTCTGGCGAACGGCAAAGCGGTTGGCTGGTTTCAAGGGCGCATGGAGTTTGGGCCCCGGGCTTTGGGGAACAGATCCATTCTTGCAGACGCGAGAGATGAGCACATGCAAAAAAATCTCAATCTCAAAATCAAATATCGAGAAAGCTTTCGTCCTTTTGCGCCATCCGTTTTAAGAGAGGATCTTTCCAAATGGTTTACCATGGACTGCGATACTCCTTATATGCTTCTGGTCGCTGATGCGCGAGATAAGAATATTCCAGCTGTCACGCATGTGGACAGTTCTGCTCGTATTCAATCCGTGCATAATGAAACAAACCCGATTTTTCACTCTTTAATTTCTAGGTTTAAAGAACTCACAGGATGTTCGGTTTTAATTAACACTTCATTCAATGTTCGCGGTGAGCCAATCGTCTGCACTCCAACAGACGCTTTTCGATGCTTTATGGGAACAGAGTTGGATCTCTTGGTTTGTGGAAATTCCATTCTTAAAAAAGAAGATCAAAATCAGAATTTAAGAGAGGATTATAAATCCAAATACACATTGGATTAGAAAGTAGACTTAATCCACGCAGTGATAAAACCAACCCTCTCTTTTTGCCGTCTCAACCATAATGTGCTCCGTTTTGTAGTTCGGATGAGCTGAAACTGTATTCGACATCACAAAGCGAATCTGACTTGCAGATTTTAAAAGCTCAAGATCCCCTTCGGTGTTTCCAGAACAGAAGTAAGGTTGAACTCCACCAGTCACTTCAAGGATGCGCTTTGCTTTTCCTTCGCGGTAAGTGAGCAACCCCTTTTGCTTCATGCCGATCTTTCCATTTTCAAGCACGGTTTCAATTCCAAGAACTTGATCCGGCGTCAATCCAACAAGATGAGCTGCCGGCTCGACAGCCCACTTGATGGATGCGGTTACAATGTAAACGTTGACTTTTAAGTCCAGCAAATGAGCAATAACCCTCTTTTGAAAATCAAAAACAGGAACCGGATGAATAGCTTCCACGCTTTCACGCGCCCATTCCCGCACCTGCTCAAGAGAAACTCCCTTAAAGATCTGTGCTAACCACAAATAGGCGACTTCCTTTGAGATCCGATCCTGGAGCATGAAATAATGTTCCCAGGCGTTTTCTGGAAGAGGAACAAGCTTGTTTTTGATCACATACTCAAAAAAGTTCTCTCCCATATCCATGTCCCAGAGAGTTCCATCGGCATCAAAAGCCGCATAGGCAGGACCAGATGGTCGTTTGTTGGTAAGTTCGTTCAGCAAGGTTTGGAGATCGGACTCAGTTTTGATTTGCATGTAGTGGATTATATGACTTTACAGTTCCTCATCAAGTCGAAATAGGTTAAGGTGCGTTTGCAATGGAAGAACTGATTGTTTTACAACCCATTCACAAAGATCTTCTTCTTCAATTCGAGCGGATACAGCTTGGCGAGAATCCTTCGTTTGAAGTTGAAATGAAGTCCTGGGACGCCAGGTGGCGACCAGAAGCACTTGATCATTATTTGAGTCTAGGATGGAGTTTTGCCCTTCTTAAAGATGGGAAAGTTTCTTCTTATATCTTGGCTCAACCCTTCGTTTTTTTTCGTGGATTGACACAAACGCTGTGGATTGAATGGATAGGAGCAGAATCTCAATCGAATGCTTCTCAGATTATTGATGTGGCTTATCGTTGGGCACGAGACAAGCATTTCCAAACTTTGGTTTTAGATGAAAATCAGAGCTTCTCAAAATATGCTTATGATTCCTCTTTTCCTTTTGAAAAAAAAGACGGACTCTTAAGCTTAAAGACCTCAAAAATGAAGTAGGGTTGTATGGCGACTCTTTCCGCGCACAATCGGGAAAAAAACTTAGAAAAGCTTTCGAGCGAAGAATTCGATTTAGTAGTGATTGGCGGCGGGATCACAGGAGCTGGTGTCGCAAGAGATGCAGCATCGCGTGGATTGA
>CAZWVK010000145.1:0-5916 GCA_964636785.1 uncultured Pseudobdellovibrionaceae bacterium
ATCGGGTATCACGAAGTAAATAAGAAAAATAAAAACAAATCACAAGATTTATTAAAGCCAAATCAGAGATATCAGTTAGTAAAAGCCTCATGGCCCGCTATTATTTCTGAAGAAAAGTTCTACAGTGTTCAAGACCTTCTTGAAGACTCAAAAAAGATAGAGCGTTTACGACTTAAGGATGCAAAAGAGCGAGTCTACATATTAACTGGAGCTTTCAAATGTGCTGAGTGTGGATCGGCTTTGGTAGGACAAGCAGCTCGCGGCTCTGGTGGCGAGTATCGTTATTATGGTCATTCAACAACAAGTGCCAAGCATGGATGCAAAATTCAGAGAGTATCGGCTGATGAAGTAGAATCGGCAGTTCTTAAGCATTTAAAAAATGCCTTGGTGATGCCGGATATTTCAAAAAACTCGAAAAACGCATCGAAAAGTATGCCTCTCAAACGTCAAATGTTAATGAAGAAGAAATAAAACGTATTCACAAAGAACTTGAAGAAATTGAGGCTGAAACCACTAATGTGTTTAAGCTTCAGACTCATGGAAAATTTGGGGAGGAGGCTTTAAAGCTCATTTCGGATCGTCTTGAAGGTATCGCCAGCAAAAAAGGCCAGCTTACAAAGTATTTAGCAAAGCTTGAAAATCAATTTAGTGAAAGTATCGATGCCAAAGAGTCGAGTGAATATATACAGGAAAAGCTTGTAGCCTTTGAAAACGGCTTTCGTAAAGCCACTGCCGCCCAGAAGAAACGGCTTCTCAGAAAAACGGTAAAGCAGCTTGCTTTGACCGCAGATGGTTTGGCGATTTGGTTTTATATGTCAGAAGACGATGAGATTCCTGGTCGTAACCTCAAACTGGTTCGATCTGAACCCGAAGATCCGGCTTTTTGCTTGGTTGAGGGGGAGACTGGGCTGCCTTCTAAGCAGTCGGTCACGAGTTTAGAAATTAGAGGAGTTGGTGATCACGGCAGGGATCGAACCTGCGACCTACGGTTTAGGAAACCGTTGCTCTATCCAACTGAGCTACGTGATCATTTTTTCTGGACTAAGTAGACATTGTCTTTTTAACGGATTTTAAGGATCTGGAAAACTATAAACATAACAAAATGAGGTTTTTGAGACCTCAAGAGGGAGGAAAGCGAAGTGGACAGCAAATGAAGCGCTCATTTCAAGAGCGACAAATTTCCGCACAGCTTTGAAAGAAAGAAACGAGCATAACCCCCTCAGAAACGATTAAGGCTTTGATTTGGTATAAATCTTGATATTTATACATCCAACTAGGTCCGACGACATCCGGCAGTCGCTCGTACCGAAGGACTGGACACAGGAGGTCTCTTTGAAAGCCACGGATATTCAGAAATCTCTTATTCTTTCGCTGACCACTCTCTTCTTAGCGAATTGTGGAGTCGAATCTGTTCCAAAGCGTGGCAAAATTGGAACAGGTACTAATCCTATAGTTGTTAAAGAAGCTCCTAAAGAAAATCCAGATGGTAGCCTGAAAAACGGCTCTGAAAAAAGCAAACCCATTGATGAAATTGAAATCGATCCAAATGAACCTACGCCTGAGATTCCTGAGGGAAGCTTTACATGGATGGCGATCTGCACAGGTTGGCCTAAGCCTGTCGAGAATCCCGCTCGCGTGGAAAGTGTAAGCAATGAAAGCGTTGAGTCCACAGACGCAAGCACAACAACTGCAGAGTTTTATTTGAGTTCAGAGCAACCTATCGTTCTCGTTCACACCGATGGCGTTCAGACCTATGCGGTTCTCAAAGTTTCAGCACCAGATGCGAGCGATACAACCGATTCGAATGAAGATGAGACGACTGCGCCAAATGATGAAACATCAAACCCTGAAAGTCCTGCAAAACGTACACTTTCTATCGAGCGTGAGGGTGAATTCCGCTTCGTTCTTCCCGATGGCACTGACGTTCCAACCACACTTTATCGTGGCGAGGAGAAACTCGCAGACCTCTCCTGCACAACCCCAGAATAGGGGAGATCACAAAAATAAAAAAAGCCACCTGTAACAGTGGCTTTTTAAATCATCAATTTACAGATCCGAATAAACTCTCATTCTAGAATCTGCAAATTAAAATCAAATTAATTAAAGATCGAATGGAACACTTAAGCTCACACCGTAAACATCAAACTTCGGCTTTGTCCCTGAAATTGATTGACCATCCACTTTGTCATAAGTTCCAGTCATATACTCAAGATTGATATCCACGAATGGGAGCGGAGAAAACCCAACTCCTAATCGAGTCGTATTTCCTTCGTATTTAGTATTAGAGTCCTTAATTGAAGAATTAAAGAAATATGTCGCATACACTCGAACCAAAATCGGGAAGCTATAGCCGATGAAAGCTCCAAGATTGTTTATGTCCCCCTTGAAGTCGCTTGGATCAACGTCAATTGTCCACTTGCCGGCCATATAATCGGCTCCCAATTGCAAACCCAATCTTGAGTAACCCAAACGGCCACCATAAGCGGCGCCACCAAAATCATATTTAGTACTACCGAACTTAAAATCTCCAGTGTGATAACCGGCATAAGGTTCAATTAACAAGCCGGCTTGTGCGTTCGTCGCTCCCAATACGAAAAATGCCGTGATGACACTTAAGAGGTGCTTCATTCGTTTCTCCTTTTCAAAGATGCTTGCCCAATAGTTTAATAAAGGGCACTGGAAATACAAAGACCATTTGATTGTTCTTCGAGACTTTGGTCGCCATTCTACCAAAACGAACTACTGGACCGGCTGAACATATGTCGTCGTAACCGAATCCCCCTGAATCTCATAGATTTCCATAATCGGAGCTGTTCGAACGAGGCGCTGATCCTGAATGATTTCATCTATTTTCGGATAGACCTTTATTGGACCAATGGATGGAGAACCTTTGAATCTCGCCTGAACGACTTTTCGTCCCTCAATCTCACGAGTCATAAGGCTTTCATTCAATTTAAATCTTTCAATAAAATCGGAACCTTCAAAAAACAAACACCCACCATAGCTTTTCAAACGATCTTCTTCAATTTCGCCTGGATCATCCAAATACTCACCGAAGGTCATAGAGCAACTGATTCCTTGTTCGCGAAGAATGGATTCCACAGACTCGATCACCGGCCCGATTTTATGATAAGCGCCAATATGTTCTTTATAAATCAAGGTGACAGCTGGAAACTCCGTCACCTCGATATCAACTGGTTTTGAGAATCCAAGATGAAGGTAAAGGTAAAGACCAATCCAGAAAATGAGACTAAAAAAACTTAAGATGATCCACTTCATCTAAGCCTTCCACTTAATAGAGCATCCCATGGATGGAAGCTGATCAGGCGGCGAAGGTTCACCTCGCACGGCTAACTCAATGGCCTCACGAAGCTCTTGTCTTGTGACTTTGCTTGGATCTCTCCAGGAATCATCAATGCGACCGCGGTAAAAGAGTTTCTTGTTTTTATCAAATAAGAAGATGTCAGGAGTGCATACGGCTTGAAACATCTTTGCAACACTTTGATCCGCATCAATTAAATAGGGAAATGGATACTTCTTTTCCTGCCATCTTTTTAAAAGCTCTTCAGGTCGATCCTCTGGATAATCAGCAGGGTCATTCGAGCAAATCGCAAGCCAGTTCACATTCGAAAACTCACGGCCAAGTGCCAATAGTCGATCCTCAACAGCTTTTACATATGGACAGTGATTGTAAATAAACATCACACAAACGGGCGTCTGATCCTTTAACTCCACCGTTGAAAATTTCTTTCCATCCACGGTCGGCAGAGTGAAGGTTGGAAGTGTCATCGATTGATCGGTAGCGGGAGTGTAGGTCAATGCCATATTAAAGCTGATTCCATAAAACAGTTTCGTTATCTGTGCTTAAACTTCCATCTTTACCGACAGAAGTGTATGCAGCCTGAAGATTCGGATTTTTATTCAACCAGTGAAGCAGTCGACTTTGCTCCGCTGGAGTGAAGTGTGGCGCTCCAACTGTGGAAAGAAGTTTTGAAAACTGATCAAAGAGTGCATCCAAAAAGTCCATCCATTTTTTTTCATCGACCGACTCACCCAATCCCTTTTCCAAAGATGAAGTCTTAGGAATATCGGGATGAGAAGAAACATTTAAGCCAAGTCCAATGATCAATCGATACTGAGGTCCTTGAGTGATAGCTTCAATAAGTAAACCACCAACCTTTTCACCATTTAATAATAAATCGTTCGGAGCTTTTAAACTCCATTCACTCGGAAAAATATGATGGAGGGCTTCCACAATGGAGAGCCCAATCCGAGCCGTTAATACTGGACTTGGCGATTCGGAAACCCGATAAGACCAAGAGGACAAAAGCTGACCGCCATCCGCCTTATCACTCCATGAGCGCTCATAGCGTCCACGCCCTTTTGTTTGATGTTTTGCAAGGTACAAAGCGAAGTCATCTGCACTGAATGCTTCCTCTTTTGCCAGATTGTTAGTGGATTCGATCTCTTCAAAAACTTTTATAGAGTGGGATAAACTCTTTGCCCAATCACTCGTTTGCTCAAAAACGTTCATATCCTAGTCCTCTGGTTCAATTCCATTCAAAGATCAAGCTCACATCTGCTGTCGGTGCAGAATGAGTGATAGATCCCACGCTGATAAAATTCACTCCAAGTTCTGCCACAGCTTGAACCCGATCTAAAGACATATTTCCGCTGGCTTCCGATTCTATGTAGCTTGGAATCAGTTTCAGTGCCTCTTTCATCACTTCAAGCTCCATATTGTCCAATAGAACTCGATTGATATTTAATGAAATGGCCTCCTTCACTTCTTCAAGGGTCGAGCACTCCACCTCAACGAAGCCAGAAAAACCTTTCCTGATCCTTTGAACTGCCGCAGTGATCCCACCAACGGCACGAATATGATTGTCTTTGATTAAAACCCCATCCGATAAATTCATGCGGTGATTCTTACCGCCGCCATGCAAGACAGCTCTCTTTTCAATTTCTCTTAAACCCGGTGTGGTCTTTCGAGTGTCTAAAATAGAAGTCTTTGTTTTAGCAACCTTTTCGACAAAGCATCTGGTCAGTGTCGCAATTCCAGATAATTTTCCAAGAAAATTCAAAGCCACTCTTTCCGCCTTAAGCATCGCTAGAGCGGAACCTTCCAACTGACAAATAGTTTGTTTTTCGTAAACGAAATCACCGTCTTTAAAAAACCAGTTTATTTTAATGTCTGAATCCTGGAAGTGAAAAGCCTCTTCAAACAGATACATTCCTGAAAGAACCAGATCTTCTTTGGCTTTGAGTGTGGCAATGATTTTAAGATTTTCATCGATCAATGGTTCTGAGGTGATGTCGCGTTCAGGTAAATCCTCTTCAAACGCCATTTGCAATAATTTTGAATAATATAGTGGTGGATTCACGATCGAACTCTCCTGAAGTTTGTTTAAGGAGAAACTTCTTTGTCTTTTTCAGCGAGTAAGTTTTTAATTTCTTTTTCAATGATCTGTGCCGCAAGGTCAGGAACAATCTTCCATGCGATCTCTTCAATGATCTTTGGCGCTAACCGCTCAACGATTTCTCTTATTTCATCAGAGCTTAAATCAAAGCCCTTTGTTTCTTGAGAAAAAGAGGTGTTTTGACTCTGTGTCTGCTGGCCAGGGCGATGAAAGCTAAAATCTTCGTCATCATCATCGATCAATTCGGCATCCAGCTCTGGCTCATCGTTCTCTTGAGCTTCCATTTTTGGCTGAGTGATAAATTCGGCTTCATCATCTTCATCAGGCGGCGCTTCGACGCGAAATTTTTCGTTAGCACCACTTTGCGTACTCATCTTAGGAATTGGAACGGGTCTAAATTCGTCCTCTTCTTGCTCTTTTGAAGCATCCTCACTGAAGGTGATTTCTGAACTTTGTGCCTCTTCGACCTTTTGGTCCTCAATTTCCGGCAAATCCG
>CAZWVK010000146.1:0-5855 GCA_964636785.1 uncultured Pseudobdellovibrionaceae bacterium
ACTCATGGAGTATTCAAAAAGATCATATCCACTTAGCCATAAAAATACTAAACAGAGATGCTTATAAAAAATGGATCAGGGCTGTAACTGGATTGATCGCGAGACTTCTTGGGAAGGGGATCTGGAAGTTTAGACCATTCACCCGGGTTTTAAGTGGATTTGGCAGAGAGTTCAGGAACCTACATAACTACATCTTCCGGAATGAGATGGAAGTCTTTAAAGTCTGGAATTATAATCGTCGGAAATCACTCGATGAACTCAGTGCGAGTACGCGCGGTCAGATATTCACAATAACTGAAACATGAGTCGCATGTTTGAAAGCCGATTTATGCATGTGTTCCCAAAAGCTTACGGCCTCAAACAGGTACGAGTCTTGCTTTCTTATCAAGACCTCGGAGGTAAAGAAGACTTCCGCGATTCTGGGATATGTCGTAACTGCAAATTTACAACCTAAAAAAGAACTGGTTAGACATGTGGTTCTCAGAGGAAATGAAACCGAGATCAAAGAGCATTTCAGCGAACAAGGCTTGAGCATTCGCAGAACTGGGAAAAGTGCACTGAGAGTGGCTTTTGAAAAAATTGAGACATTTTTAATGGATCACTGAAGAATTCAGAGCACGAGAAGCGACGCCACACTCACCCTTTGCGATGAACAGCCTTCATATGATTACGAATCTGGCGTAGACGCTCCAGAATCATATCCCGATAGAAATTCCGTGCGGCTTCCTCATCGTCGAAATCTTCATAAGTCATTTTCACACGAACAGAGCCTCCGTTATAGTTAACAATGACTGTTGAATCCTTTTTCTCAACAAACGAAAACTTTCCAGCTGCTATTCCTTTTAAAACTTCATTTAATATCAGCGACTGATTCACCGCGAATTTCATAATCACGTTTCGAAATTCCCGACGCTTCTTTGGAGTTTCTGCATAGTGCGCGGAAAGACGATAGGCCTCAACCTCATCCGATCGAAAGAACTTCTCATAAAGCTTCGAGTAAACAGATAAATCAACTCCACCTGCAACCAGGCTCAGCACCTCATCGCTTTGCAATTCTCCTGTGAACAGATTCACATCCGAACTCGAAAACTCAATCACTTTTCCGCATTTCGAATAATTATGTTCACAATCAAAGGCATTTGCTCCATGCAAAAGCTCATGAGCAATCAGACCTTTCGTTGCGCCTCTTTCAAGCTCTTTTCCATAAATTCGTTTTAAATAAATCCGAGTTCCCTGAGCAAAGCCGCCGGCATCCTGCAAATCTCCTTTGAAGTAATCATTAGGAGCAAGCAACACCTCTAACTTGTGGCGCTTCACCCGAGTCATAATCCACTCTAAAACGGATCCGGGCTTTGGGCTTGATGTTTCAAGACGAATCTCTCGGTTCGCATCAATCGATGTCGGCATAGGGATATTCTGTGTTTCTGCCAGATGCTTATGAAGCGATATTGTTTCCTCAAATTCTTTCAGATAAAAATAAGTCATCGATGGACTTTCAAAATACTGCTTTGGCAAATAACATTGAAGCTCGCCATCTTGAAGACTGGCATAATAAACCGGATTTTCTGGGGGCTCGGGATGCTCCATAAACCGCACCCCAAAAAACGAAGAGATCTTTTTAAGTAAAAGCTCGACTTCAGTTTTAAATGAGCTCTCCATCACCTCGAGCTTCACTTTTTCATTTTCTAATCTGAAATGATCTGAAGGCAGAGTCTTTAAGAAGTCTTCACATGAGAAAGCCGGCTTTACAGCCGAAAAAGCGGAAGCTGAGTAAAGGCTAAGAGTGAAGAAAAGAATGAAAAGGCGGCAACTCATAAAGTGAAAACTTAAAGCAAATACCAGGCCCCGCAGTCAAAAGATATCGCCGCCACGGCTCAACCTTTGCAAATACTCTACACTCGAGCCTGAGCCTTAAAAACCTTCCACATGGAGGAAAAGCAGTGACGAAATTAGGACACCCCATGGCGTTTTTTGTTATCTTTTTGGCGCTTCTTTTCAGCTTTGAAGCCCTCTCACTCACCAAAAGCGATTATGAAAGCGGAAGAAAAGTCATTCAGGTTCAACCAGGAAACGTCAATGCCTCTCAGCCATCCATCCCACCATCCGCTTTAAGACGAGGTGGCTTTGAGCAAAAATATGTGAAAATTCTCTCTCAGCTCAAATCTCCAAGAAATCAATACCTCATTAAACACATCAAAAGCGTCGCCAAAAAATATCAGATTGATCCTATTCACATTGTCGGAGCGATTGTTGGCGAGCACACTTACAATATTGATTCTTTGGATCGCTTTCAAACTTATGCGGTTAAGGCCCTTGCTTGGATGAATGAAAGCCGACTGACCTTTCGCTGCAAAAGATGTGGATTCACACTGGAAGAATTTTTAGCACTTCCTGATGTGCGAAAGTGTGAGTCGTCGCGAAGCAAGTATGATTACTGGAGCTGTGTCGAGCAGATCTGGGTGAGTGATTACCGTGGGAAAAATGGCCATGTGCAAACCACCTTCACTGAAAACTTCTTCACACCATCTTACACGGGGCAAACTTTTGGACTTGGACAAATTGCTCCACTGACTGCTCTTAAAACCAATGAGATTGTTGTTAAAATCGGCCGTCAAAAGGTTTTAGACTATAGACGTCCGGGCGAGATTTATCATGCGATTATGGATGATAAAACTTCGATGCATTACATGGCCGCATCGATCCGAATGTCTATTGAAGAGTATCGAAACATTGCCCGCTTTGATATTTCCAATAACCCGGGGATCACAGCCACACTTTTCAATCTCGGACAGGAGCGACAAAGAGCACTTAGCCTTTACCACACCAATGTGAAAAGACTTTCTCGCGGTCAGTCTCTTCAAGCCCCACAAGAAAATTATTACGGCTGGTTTATCAATTCCAAACTCAAAGAAATCCAATCCATCCTTTGACCTTTAGGTACCTGCTTCTTTTTCCGATATGCGGCGCATATCGGAAAAGGAAGCAGGTACCTAAATCTTCTCGCCGAGGCGTGTGGGGCCTGGTGAGAGGTTTAAGTTCTTATACCCTTCCGGATAGATCATAATCACGGTGGACCCCATATGAAAGATCCCCGCCTCCTCACCCACGCGAACAGGCTTTGGATTTTTAGAAAAATCAAAGTCTTTGCTTCGCCTCCAAAAAGAAAGATTGGTTTTTAACTCGGGAATAAAGCTCGATGTGATATGCCCCACATTGGTCGCACCCACCATCACCATATAAACAAATCCAAAATCGGTTTGAATATCAAAAACCAAGCGCTCATTAACACAGAATAGATTCTTGACCGTATTCACGCTCCACTCATTCACGGGCCAGAGCTTTCCAACCAAATGCCTTGCTCCGGTTAATTTTCCAGAAACAGGAAAGTGAACGCGGTGATAATCCGTTGGACAAAGATAATAAGTCGCAAATGTCCCGTTTAAATCCTCACTGGACGGCGGATGCCCAATCAGCTCTTTGACCGAATAGGTCCAACCCTTGGCTTGAACAATCTCACCATCCTGAATAGAACCTGTTTGCGAAATCACCGCATCGCATGGATGAATCACTTCTCCGAGAATGGGCCTCGCATCGCCCTTAAGCTTTCGTGTGAAGAGATCATTTAAGCTCTTGTACTCCTCCATGGACCGTTCGGCCTCATCCATATTGAGTTTGTAAAAGCGAATAAACGCCTTCTTCGCTCTGTGAATCAGCCATTTGGGTCGCTCGAGTCTTTCAATCCGTCCTAAGAATCGACTTAAAGCTGCTTTTGGTAAGAGTAAAAATAATAAATACTTCATCTCGGATTTCATTTTTGGTGACCAGTGATAGAAGGTCAAAGTATTTTAAATTTTGATGAGTCGAACTCTCAATAATATCGAAGTGGATTTGGATCAGGAGCTGGAAGAGCAGCTCCAGTGGATGAGTCCAGGCTATGCCCACTTTGAAATCTTAAAAAAATCCGTCGACGCCCGACGCGGAAAACCCAAATTCATCTTTTCGGTCGAGGTTTTCTCACCCGGCGAGAATACCGAGCGCAAAGACTATCACTTAGAAAAACTCTCTCAACCTCCAAAAACACCAGTCGTGATCATTGGCGCAGGCCCCGCAGGCCTTTTTGCAGCACTTAGACTTCTTGAGCGTGGAATTCCATGCCGCCTTCTCGAGCAAGGAGAGCCCACGGAAAAGCGCATTCTTTCCATTGCAAAGTTTTGGCGAAATGGAGAGCTCAACGAGAGAAGCAATGTGGGCTTTGGCGAAGGGGGAGCTGGGCTTTTTTCTGATGGAAAACTCATCACCAGAATCAAATCCCCATTTATTCCCTATGTGATGAAAAGGCTCGTTCAATTTGGCGCTCCTCAAGAGATTGAATATCTATCAAACCCGCATGTTGGATCCGACAAAATCAGACGAGTGATTCCAAAGATGAGAAATCATCTTTTAAATCTTGGCCTTGATTTAAGATTCAACACCAAGGTTATCGATTTCGAATTTGAAAATAAGAATATTTCAGCCGTTTTTTTAGAATCTGGTGAAAAGATAAAGTGTGAGCAGGTGATTTTAGCGGTTGGGCACTCTAGTGATATCTTTGAAAGATTAGAAGAGCATCAGGTCTTTTTAGAGGGAAAATCCTTTGCTGTGGGCTTAAGACTTGAGCACCCTCAAGAAGCCGTAAATCGCATGCAGTTTCGCGAGTACTTCTCTCATCCAAAATTGGGAGCTGCCAATTACAAGCTAGCTTTTACCAATAAACAAACTGGTCTTGGAGTTTATAGCTTTTGCATGTGCCCAGGTGGATACGTTTTATCCAGCGGGACTGATAAAAACGGCGTGGTTTCCAATGGGATGAGCAACTTCAATCGAAACTCCGCGTTTGCCAATGCCGCCATTGTGGTCTCGGTGGATTTTAAAAAGAATTTTAGTGGAGATCTCTTTGGGGGAATGAAATACAGAAAAAACCTGGAAGAAAGCGCTTTTCAGCTTGTTGAGAAAAAAGGTCTTAAAAAAGAACTCCCAGCCCAAATGCTTTTTGATTTTTTAAATGAGTCTGAGTCCAAAGATATTCCAAAAACCTCCTCACCATCCGGAGCCGTATCCGCGGCTCTTCACACTCTTTTTGACTCCGGCTTCAAAGCTCATTTTAGCCGTGCTCTTGAAAAATTTGATCATCAAATGAAGGGCTTCTTATCCAAAGACGCTGTTCTTTTTGGTGTTGAAACAAGAACCTCATGCCCCCTTCGCATCACCAGAGACAAAGAAAGCTTAGAATCACTTTCTCACAAAGGGCTTTACCCATGTGGTGAAGGAGCAGGATATGCCGGAGGAATCACCAGCGCTGCATGCGATGGCATCAAGGTCGCCGAAAGTATTTACACTCGGCTTTTGAGTCAGACTATTCAGAAATGAAGTCTTGGTTTTCATTCCCAGCCGCTTCGAACAGTCCTCGGGAGTACCCTGCGGAACTCGCGTTGGGAGTGAAAACCAAGACTTCATTTCTGAACAATCCGCTCTAACTTTCTGAGGCTGGGATTGAAAACCAAATTTCTATCTCTGAACGATCTAAAGATATTTATAAATCCGGATAGATCTTTCGTATCCAGTTCTCAACATCCCTTAAGGTCATTGGTCTTCTCATTAAGCCTTCCGCACCAAGAGCAATGGCCTCTTTCTCAGTGACGTCCATAAAGCCCGACATCAGTAAAATCTTAGTGTCTGGCGAATGAATTTTGATCTTTTTAAGCAACTCAACGCCATCGCCGTCCGGCATGCGCACATCCGATATGACAAGGTCAATGCCAGGAGATCTTTGAAAGATCTCCCAGGCGTCATGGCCCGAATGGGATTCTAAAGTTTTT
>CAZWVK010000147.1:0-5819 GCA_964636785.1 uncultured Pseudobdellovibrionaceae bacterium
GAACTTCCAGATCTCTTAACCGTAAAAGAGGAATATGCGAGCGCTGGACTTCAGCTGATTTTGATTTCCACCGACGATGAAAAAGCCAAACCGGACGCGATTAAAATTTTAAATGACAATAAAATCGATTTTGAGACCTATTATCGGGGCCCTCAAGGCTATAAAGTTCTTGAAGATATTTACCCAAATTGGAACGGAGCGCTTCCCGCAAGCTTGATTTTGGATCGAAATGGAGATGTTTTAGAGGCTTGGTTCGGCGAAACCACGCGAAAACAGTTCGAAGCGCGCATCAAAAAGTATCTTTAATGTCTTTCCGTCAAGTTTTCGCTTGGCGCTAAGGATCATATCCCGTATAAATAGTCCCTCGGAGGAGAAGAGCCATGGCGAAGAAAAAAGGTAAAGTTAGAATCATCACTCTTGAGTGCACTGAGGCTCGTAAAGAAGGAGTGCCTCCTTCTCGCTACACGACTAAGAAAAATTTTCAAAACCAGCCAGAGCGTCTAGAGAAGAAAAAGTACAACCCAAATCTTCGAAGACACACGCTTCACAAAGAAATCAAGTAAGGTGTTTACAATGGGGCTTTCGGATCAGTCCCAAAGCCAAACACGTGCTGTTTGGATGGATCGACTGGGAATCACTGCATCCGTTGGATGTGCCCTTCATTGCATCTTAACTGGACTTCTCTTTTTAGCCCTCCCTGGTGCCTTCAAAATTTCACATGACGTTTTGACACAAGATTGGATTCACTGGGGATTGGCGCTTTTGGTTGTACCCGTTGCGATTTTTTCCATCGGAAAAGGATTTAAGCTTCATAAGAAGCGCTCAACTCTCTTCTTTGGAGCTTTGGGAATTGTATTTCTGACGGCAGGGCTTGCTGCTCATCCGCACCCTTCCGAATTCGCTCTCACATTTTTGGGTGGGATTTTTCTAGCGCTCGCACATTTTATCAATCTTAAAAGCTCAATATTCAAAAGTCGCTAGTACCGGACAATGATCCGAGAGGCGGCTCCAAGGATAGCCGCGAAGAACCTGAATTTTCTTAATGGATAGTTCTCGAAAATAAAATCGATCCAAACTCACACTGGGAAGAAAGCTTGGAAAAGTTTTTGGATTGATCGATTCTGCTGGATCCGTCTGAAAGGCATTGATCAGCTCAAGCTCACTTTCAAGAACAGAACACACCCGCCCTCTCCAATCATTGAAATCACCAGCCACCAAAACCGGCGCACGAGAAGTGAGCTGGTGCTTGATCTGGTGAAGAACATTTTGAATCTGAAGTGCACGGCCCGTTTCGAGCAAATCGAGATGAAGACATACGAGTAAGAGCTCTTCTCCATTGATCTGGACTCGCGCCTGCAAAGATCCGCGACGTTCAAACCGATTGGTGGAGATATTTCGGTTTGCAAAATCAATAATTGGAAAGCGGCTTAAAATTGCGTTTCCATAGTGTCTGCGGGTGCTAAAGTTATTGAGTCCATAAGCCTGATGGTAATTTAACGGCTTTGAGAGATATTCAAGGTGGCTAATTCCTTCCTCAAGGCCCATCACTTCCTGCAAAAAAACAACATCGGGAGCTAACGCAAGAAGATGCTCGGATAATTCTTTTAATACGGATCTTCGCGATAAAAAATTGCGGCCTTTGTGTAAGTTGTAAGTGAGTGCAGTAAATTCCATATAAAAAGGGAGGATCTCTCCTCCCTTTTTCCAATTCAAGTCGTATTTGCTGATCTGTGACTAAAAGCCAGCTACGCGTCCAAGAACTGTCGCTTCTTGAGCTTTTTGAACAGCTTTCTCTGCATCCACAAGTCCTGATCCCATTTCGTTGGCATCATTTGGAAAAAGTGGTGTTGCAGTTTCTTTCAAGATCGCACGAACTTGAGCAGGAGTGAGAGAAGGATTCGCTGCTCGAACAAGAGCCGCCACTCCAGCAACGTGTGGAGAAGCCATTGATGTTCCTTGGAAGCTTGCAAAATCCGATGGAACAACTCCCATGGTGGTCGCAACTGTTTGTCCTTGGGCGAGAAGATCACGAATTCTTTCACCTGCAGTTTGCTCAATCATAACCACTGGAACAGGAAGTTCAGAACCGTCATCAGTGATCGCACCTTGGATAAGACCAGGAGCATTGTTGAAAATCACAACCCCTGCAGCACCTGCCTTAACCGCATTCTGTGCTTTTTCAGCAAATAGGATTTCACCGCGAGCGATCAATGCCACTTTGCCATTGAGATCTTTTCCAGTGAAATCTTCTGGCTTTCCAAGACCAGCATATACAAGAGACATTCCGTTCACTTTAATGCTTGCCGAACCTTGGAAGGAATTGCTCTTAAGAACTTCATACCCATTTCCAAAATCCACTTCCACTTCAGAAACTCGGCCTGTTCCGCGCGGAACTGCAGACACCACTTCCACTCCAGGACCCACGATATCTAATTCTGGTCCCCACTGAGAGAAGTCCGCTTTTGTTAAATCTGGATTTAAAGCGCCCACTGCCAACGTCGTGATGTAAGCGGCAGGGAAAGCGACTTGTGCAACACCATTGTTTCCAGAAGCTGCGACAATCATAACTCCAGCAGCTTCAGCAGCATCATATGCTCTTCGCTCTGCGAATGTCATAAATGGTCCACCAAGTGACATGTTCACAACTTTTACTCCGTTAGATACGGCCCAGTCGACGGCTTGTGCGATTGCAACTGTGCTGCAACCTAAATTTCCACAAACTTTTGCAGAATAAAGAGTGGCCTCAGGAGCAACACCAACAAGACCGCCGGCCATGCCATCAGCAAGAACAGTTCCGGCCACGTGAGTTCCGTGTCCAATTTCATCGCCGTAATCGGTTTGAGGTCCACCCATAAAGCTAACCCCTTTTACAAATCGGCTTGAAATCGCTGGATGAGCTTCGTCAATTCCAGTGTCAATCACAGCCACTTTAATTCCATCGCCCTTGGTCACATTCCAAGCTTGAGGAGCTTTGACTGCATCGATTCCCCATGGAGTTTCCATGCTTGAGAAAGTTCTTAATGAGTGAGGAACTTTTGAGAAGGTTCCAAGTGGCTTAGGAGCTGGAAAGAATTTTTCTTCTTCAATTCTTTCGATGCCTGATGTGTTTTCAAGCTGAGCAAGTCCTGTGCTATCAGCTTCAATCACCAAAGCCTTAACGTTTTCAAGAACATCCACACTTGTTGTGTTGTGTGAAAGGGTTTGAGCTGTGTGAGAGCTCATGAAGTTCACTCCGCCTTTAAATGACTGAGCCACTTCGTGAAAAGTGCTATCGCTCTTAAAAGTCACCATATAGCGCTTTGTCGTTCCATAAGCGAACTGTCCGTGTGCCATGAGCGCCCATCCCAGGACCGCAAGCACTGAAAAAATCATCCGTGTTACCATCTTTCCCCCCCCCTTGATTAGGACTTTGGTACAGTTGATTAAAGTGCCTCCGTGAAAAGTTTGCAAAGACTTTTGGTTCCATAATGGAACTAGAAATAAAATACTGAAATAAAAAGGCTTTTTTTTGAACGCGAAGCATTAACGGGAGTCGATGCCCACTGTAAAACTTCTTAGAACACGGAATTTTTTATATTTTATAAAAGCAATACTAATGTCTGGCTTTTAGGAGCTTTTTTGAGGTGATTTTTAAACTTTAAAATTTCGAAAGGCCTTAGGAAGAAGCTCTCCAAGCAGAACTCTTTCTTTAATCCCCTTTAAATCGGCAAGGTAAATAGGCGTTTCATCTGATGCAAACTCCGCCAAAGCCTGTCTGCATATCCCACAAGGATAAGCCGGAGGATTTTGACTGGTCACCACGACCACAAATTCAACAGGCGATGCGCCCAACTCCGCAATTCCGGAATAGAGTGCGCTTCTTTCAGCACAGTTTGTTCCACCAAAGCTCGAATTTTCGACATTGCATCCAATAAATGTTCGTCTTGAGCCTTCGAATTTGATTGCAGATCCAACTTTAAATCGAGAATAAGGTGCGTGGGCACGCTCTCGGGCTTGTTTTGCTTTTTTAAAGGCGTCTGAAACAGACTTCGACCATTGAGCCATTATCATCACCAACCTTGCGTCACGGGTCTAACTCGTATAATTGTTGTCACTTCATGAATCAACTAACTGATGTGGCTCAATCCTCCTTGTCATCTGAACAATTCCACGGTCCCCTCAACTGGGTCGGCATGGAAAATATTAAGGTGCCACTGGAAGGACTCACTTCTCAGATTTTACCCGCTGCTGTTTCTGCTTACGTTTCGCTCAGTCGCAAAGATCAGCGCGGAATTCATATGTCGAGAATATATGAGCTTGTGCAGATTTTGGCAAACCACGCTGTTTCGCAGAACAGAGTCGTTGAAATCTTGGATCAGATGATTGCAACACAAAAAGGCTCTGCCAATGCGGCAAAAATTTTGATCAAAGCGAGCCCACTTCTTAAAAGAAAAGCGCTGATTTCAGAAAAAACGGGGTTCAAATCCTACCCAGTGCGATGGCTGGCGCAGAAAAAAGCAGAAAAAGTCAGTCTGTGGCTGGCTGTTTCTGTGGATTACTCAAGCACTTGCCCATGCTCAGCAGCACTCGCCCGAGAAGCCATTGCTAAAGGTTTTGTGAGTCACTTTTCAAATGGAGAGTTAAACCTTAAAAGCGCAGAAGAGTTTTTATTGAATGAAGAAACTTGGGCGGCATGGCCGCATTCGCAAAGAAGCCAAGCGAAAGGGTTTTTCAAGCTGAACCTCAATCAACCTTTTCCGGAGATCGAAAGCTTGATTGATGAAATGGAAAAAGCCTTAGGGACTCCCACTCAAACTGCGGTCAAACGCATTGATGAACAAGAATTTGCAAGGCTGAATGCTCAGAATTTGATGTTTTGTGAGGATGCGGCCCGAAGACTGAAAAGAGCATTTCAGTCTTCTGATTTTTTAGATTTCAAATTTCAGGTGAGGCATTTTGAGAGTCTTCACTCTCATGATGTCTTTGCAGAATCTCGAAAGTTTTAAGTTCCGGCTTTCTTCACCCAAGTTTGGCACCAAGCTTTGGCCCCAACATACTTTTTCTCACCTTTTGGTGGAATCAACTGACACTTACCCGCGTCTTTTCCAGCGGCCACATAGAACTGGCAGTTGTCACAGTACTGATCTTTTCTCTCTGGTTTTTGCCGTTCAGGACACGCCTTTTTATCTTTCACATCGGTGCAGAACTGCGCCACCGTTGTTGGCTCGCCTGTCTTAAAAATCTCTGATGCTTTAACCGCGGCATCTTTAGCTGCACCTTGCGCAAAAACAAATGCGCTTTTGAAAAAGGATGCGGCACCGAGAGCGACAGCAGAAGCTCCTAAAAACGATCTTCTATTCATTTCGGCCTCCATTTCATTTTCTTTTCCAAACTCTAAATGAAAACCAAATGGAAGCCAATCGATGACGGGGATGCCCACACTCAATAAGTTCTCCCCACCATAAGTCCAGCTTATATTGGTGTCACAAAGCTCCTAGCTCGGAATTTAAGCAGACCGACAAATTTCGGCAGGCCCTAAAAATTTTCCCTTATGGATCCTGAGGGCGGGCCATAATGGCTCTAAAAAGCTTGGCCCTCTTCTTGATATATAGATTTGCAACATGCCGGCTCTGCCACACTCGTGGATCCATAACGAAGAGCCCTGTGCCCATCTGACCAACCTACCTATAAGCCAAGGGGGAGCGAAAAAAGCTCCTTCCTCCTGCGCTTTTTTCAAAAGGTTCCAGGTTCCATTTTTTGTCTACAGCGAGTCATCTCGTTGGCAGCATTGGAACCGAACTCCCTACTTATACTAATGACTCGTTGTAGACAAAAAATGG
>CAZWVK010000148.1:0-5807 GCA_964636785.1 uncultured Pseudobdellovibrionaceae bacterium
GACACTTCCCCCAAGCCTTGGAGGGCCGCTGAACCATGTTCAAGTGACGGTTAAAGTTCAGTTTTCTGGTTTGGTTGAAAGGACCTACAATCACCCAAGATATTATGGCCTTCCTGATTATGGAGCCGCCAACTGTCGATTCGAACAAAAGCTTTGGGCCGATATTGATAAGAGCACTGGAAAGCCTATTCGTATTCGACGAGGCCAAAGAGCTCAACTTTTATTTGCTTGCGCCTCTCCGGGAGTGGAGTGGCCCAATGAGAAAAGAAGAAATTATTAGAGCATCATTTCTTCTTAAACAAAGCTTCAGCGGCACTTAAGAGAGCATCTTTTTTATCTTCGCCTTGAAAGCTTCCGCCACCTTCAAAATAATCACAACGGTTCGCCCGCTCTTTTTCAAGCACGACTTCTGCTGAAGGCTCACGACATTCATTGTAAGCGGAAGGATCATAAAAGCGACAGTTTTTACAAACGTGGACGTCTTCTCCACACGAGTCGCACTCCTCACGAATTCCGACGCGCTCCGTGTACTTTAAACTCGCACCACACTTAAAGCAGCGAAACTCACTAGCCAATTAAATTCTCTTTTTTGAAAGATTATGTTCAGCAATCACACGCCGAACAGTCCCGGTTTGCGATCTCATAACAATGGATTCTGTCTGACTCAGTCCTCCGGGCAATATTCTTACACCTTTAAGAAGAGGACCATCGGTCACACCCGTTGCACAAAACATCACCGATCCCTGAGCCAGCTCTTCCAGCTGAAAAATCTTATCTAAATCTTTGATCCCCATCTTCAAAGCGCGCTCACGCTCACCATCATTTCTAAATTTTAATCGACCTTGGAAATCACCACCCAAACACTTCATCGCCGCAGCGGTGATCACACCTTCCGGAGCTCCACCAACACCAAGCAAAAGATCAATTCCAGAATCAGGTGAACAAGGAGCAATTCCTGCGGAAACATCGCCATCACCAATCAACTGAATCCTTGCTCCGGCTTCTCTCACTTCACGAATCAAATCCTCATGACGAGGTCGATCAAGAATAACCACGGTCACTTCATCCACTTTCTTTCCTAAAGCTTTAGCAACGCGATGAATATTTTCTGTGGGCGATAAATCCAAAGAGATCTGACCTTTTGCGAGCGGTCCGCAAGCAATCTTATCCATATAGGTATCTGGCGCATGAAGAAAGTTGCCTCGCTCAGCAACTGCAATCACTGAAATAGATCCCACTCCCCCTTTGGCACAAATCGTTGTTCCTTCCAGTGGATCTAAAGCGATATCAATGAGTGGGGCATCCATACCTTTTCTTCCAACGGGCTCACCGATATAAAGCATAGGTGCTTCATCTCTTTCGCCCTCACCAATGACCACAACGCCATCGACATTGACGGTGTCAAAGGCTCTTCTCATGGCATCGACAGCAGCCTGGTCAGCTGCCTTCTCATCTCCGCGCCCCATAAATCGACTGCTTGCAATCGCTGCAGCTTCGGTGATTCGTACAAACTCTAAAGCAAGGTTTCTGTCCATTTTTGATTCTCCAAGGCTTTTAGGAATTTTTCGTGCGGACGTTTCAATTTAAAATCCTTGTCCACTAAAACATGGGTTGTTCGCCCTCTAGCGATTAGCCGTTCATCGCCAAGCCTAGTGATCACATACTGGAACTCAATTTTCAATCTCTGAGCGCGCACTTCCAGGCGAATTTCGACTTGATCACCAAACCGACAAGGTGAATCATGGCTCACTTGCGAACTTATTACAGCCAAAGAGCGATCGGCTTTGGGAAAGTGTGTGTCTTCAAGGCCCATCCATTTGAGCCAATCCACGCGAGCCTCTTCAAAATATCGCAAATAATTGGAATGGTGAACAACGCCCATTAAATCCGTGTCATAAAACTGCACCTTTTTAACATAGCGATATTCGGATATGGATTTCATCACATTTGCTCACGCAAATCGTTGAGAAGATTTTTTAATGAGAAACAATCCTCATGAGCATGACTTAGAACATGAATTAGCTTTGATCTGATTTCAGCGTTAAATGCATCTGAGCCTTTTGAGTATAAAAATCGATCGCCGTCGAGAAGGATCTCTGCGCTTTTCACAGGTGAATTCCGATCACTCGGATTTTCCAGTCGAATAAGAAAATGAGTTTCTGCGGGACCCGCATACCACTGGTCATAGCTTTCGGTCTTAGAATAAAGGTCTTTATTCATCAATCGAAGGTAAGTTCCAACCAGTCTTTCATTTAAAAATTTTCTAAGCGCCAGATGACCATCTGGGTTGAGACGTTGAAACTCAAGTCCCAAAGTGAAGTCTCTCAACCAAACCACTTTTCCCGAGACCTGAGCCAGACCACGTTCCCCAAGTTCAAGTGCGAACTCCTGAACATCATGCAGTTCGAACTCTGCTAATGCCGGCCTGGAAACGGCAAGTCCCCCAAGACTCAAATCGAAAACTTCGGAGCGTTCGTGATTTCTCCAATGCAGAAAAGCTTTTTCGATTTTATCGGCTTCGGAATAATTCTTAAAATGGATGCGTGGATAGCGCCTCTTGTCACTCATTCTTAAAACTTTCCTCCACGACGGAACGAATTTCAATAGCCAGACGTTGAAAAATGATTTCCAGACCAAACTTTAGAAAAAAGGACGGCAGCGGGAACTGACTGTACTCATATAAGCCCTCAATCCCGACATCCGTGCGGTTTTTCTGAGCAGGTTCAAAATAAAGCGTCCACTGAAAGCCTTCCATAAGACCTGCGATGATCTTAAACTGAATGGCGCTGTAGTCTTTGGTGTCTTTTTCGACATCCCAATGAATCTTCATAGAACTCCAAAGACCGTAAGCCTGTGCCCGAAGTGACAGAGTTCTATCTTTCTCATTGACCTCTAATTTCTTCACATAACTGTTATTCTTAAAGAGAGTGCGAAAATCCTGAACTTTTTCGAATGCAAATTTCTTTGGGGCCGCAATCTGCCCACCCCCGCTCAGCTTCATCTGGCGGACCTGATCTTCGGATTCCGTGGAGACATCACGGACCGAAACAAAGACACGACGTTCTTCCACAACCTGACGATAAACTTCCGGCTTTGCTCGCCAAAAAGGCTCTTTGGTCCTCTTTTGAGCCTGTGCCGCTGAACTTGCAAGCAGAAAGGCTATAATGAATCGGCACTCAAATCGCACAAAAACTCCTGGGTGAGGTAAAAACCTCTTGTCTTCTCGTTATTCTAGTCCATTTTAGGTCCATGGCCAAACTCCCTATGTGGATGACTTACAGTCGAATTATCCTAGCCCCATTTGTGATGGGGATACTCATGAGCAATCTGCCCTTTGCCGGCTGGATCGCAGCGGTGATTTTTGTCATTGGCTCTGCCACGGATTGGTTGGATGGGTATCTGGCGCGAAAGCTTAAGGTCGAATCCAATATGGGTAAGTTCATGGATCCCATTGCGGACAAAATCTTTGTTCTGGCTGCCCTTTTGATCCTTCTGGCCATGGGACGTGTGGATCCGTTCATGGTCTTTTTATTGGTTGCGAGAGATATCTTCATTGGTGGAATTCGTGCGGTTGCAGCCGCCAATCAGGTGATCATTTCAGCCAAACCATTTGGCAAATGGAAAACGGCCAGTCAAATGGTCGCAATCCCCTGCTTGATGATATATGATCCCGTTTTTGGCTTACCAATTCCTGATTTCGGATACTTTTTACTCTGGTTCAGCGTGATTCTTAGCGTGATATCTGGTGCAGAATACACTTATGGTTATTTCAAGCCGAAGGCTTCGTAAGTGATCTTGAGCCGCGCCGCTTCCCACCTGGACTCGAACCCATCTTAACTTGAGAATTTGAGGCTATGAGATTTTTTGAAGCTAATTTATGGGAAATTAATAAATCATTTGCTTTGAGACTGCTTGGTTGTGTGCTTGCGCTCTCTCAAGGAATCATTGCTTATCAGTGGTTCGTCGGCACCAATTCACCTCTTCGATTCGCACGTCAAACGACGACAGTCTGCTGGCCAATGGTTGCTAATTGCAATTGGGTCAAGCTTCTCTCACCAGGTATAATTGATGGATTCTATTGGGTTTTTGTCGCCGGTATTCTTTTAGCCATTTTATTATTCCTGTTTACGCGAGCGGCCGGAGCTTCGGCATTTTTCCTATGGCTCTCAACACTGCTTGGATTTTTTCTTTACACTCAAGATTTCCGGCTCAGCTCGAACGCAGGTTTTCTAACCTTCTTTTTGAGTTTTGTTTATTTGCTGGTTCCATCAAAAGTCTTCTCTTTTCGTTTTATTATCTTCGCTATTTATATTTCTTTTGCGCTTCTCAAGCTCAATTCAGATTGGCTTTCGGGTTATTGGATTTTAGGTCAGATTCAAGCGCCCGATAAATTGGGCGAGTGGCTTGCAGCTTTGATCACATTGATTGAATTCATCGCCCCGGCCACTCTTTTGGTCAAAGACGGACGCTATTTCTGGAGTGGGTGGGCCACTCTGATTGTCTATCATGCGTTTATGGCATGGCTCGGTCTGACTCATGTGTCTTATCTTTTTATCGGCCTTTTGATTTTTCTTGGAGTTGCAGACCTTCAGGAACGAAAGCTTGAGCGTGAATATATTTATCAATCCTTTATTCACCCGGAGCCGTCTCGCTTTTGGACTTTTTTGATTTTGTTTTTATTTGGACTCAGCCAGTTCAGCCATCATTTTGATTGGTTAAAAGGACAGTCACGACTCTCCAATTACGTCACTCTGTTTACACCCTATCCGGTTTCACGAGTTGAGAATTGCACAGGCCAGCTTTGGCATGTGGAGCGCAATGGCTGGAGAAAGGTTGAATTCCCAACGGCTGAGGGGCGAGACAGCTCAATGCAGTGTCACCCTTACTTGCGATTCTTAGATTTAAAAGCGGAATGTGAAATCCAAAAGCAGCAAAGCGATAATTTTGTGACCTTAGCTGCGGTTTTTGAATCAGAGAGACTCTTTGAAGGAACAACTGAGGTTCATTTTCAAAGCTCTGATTTGTGTCATCCCAATTATCAATTTTCAGACGTAGGACAAGTGAAGTGGAATACGAAGCACGGACTCTAAGATGGTACGGGATCGTTTTACTAATCGTTTACACCTTTGGCGTGATTTATCTCGTTTTGAAATCGAATCCGCTCCTTTATTCGCAGAACACCTTGAAAGCCGCTCAACAGGTGCAAACAGCACAGCAGTTAAGTCCCTGGCCGACTCCAGAGCAGCAGTTTCAGATTGAAGGAGAGCCTAGTGGTAATGGTGCGCCTTGGCCGTTTTTAAGCCAGGGAAACCTCAACATGACTTCTCCCGATGTCACACGAAATAAATCCTACACAGAGTTCAAGGCGTATCCGCTCAGCATTGCATTGAATGGCGATACTGAAATTTTAAGCCACACTAGGAACTTGGTTTTATTAAAGGATGATACCAATCAGATTTATAAGTTCACTTCTCAAGGTGAGTTGGAGTGGCGGTACGGCCTTAAAAAAGATGCCGAGCTTTCACAGACACTTCTGGATTCGGGTCTTGTTTATCTGGTGCAAAAAAGAGGTGCCGTCACTGCTGTCGATTTGAAAACAGGTCGACCACAATGGGTGCTTGAAACAGAACAAACCTTAAACGGTGAAGCCTGGCTTGAAACGACTCATCTCATTCTTCCAATTGCGAAAATTCAAAGTTCTCAGGCGAGCAAATCCTCAAAGAAAATCACTTCCACATTGTTAAAGATCGATCGCAAAACGGGAGTTGTTAAATCAAGTCATGATGGCTTTGAATTTAAGGAGCCGT
>CAZWVK010000149.1:0-5480 GCA_964636785.1 uncultured Pseudobdellovibrionaceae bacterium
TGGAGCCCATGGTGAGACTCGAACTCACGACCTCACCCTTACCAAGGGTGTGCTCTACCCCTGAGCCACATGGGCAACAAACTGGAGCGGGAGACGGGTCTCGAACCCGCAACCCTCAGCTTGGAAGGCTGATACTCTAGCCAATTGAGCTACTCCCGCTCTAAAACTACGTGGTGGAGGGAGTAGGATTCGAACCTACGTAGGCGTGAGCCAACGGATTTACAGTCCGTCCCCTTTAGCCACTCGGGCATCCCTCCATAACCATTTCAATTGTCAAACATGGAGCTGGCTATGGGACTCGAACCCGCAACCTGCTGATTACAAATCAGCTGCTCTACCAATTGAGCTAAGCCAGCAACCCCTTTTTCACACACAAAAGTGAACAAATTCTTTAAAATTCGTCTATTTTTGAATATGCAAATGCCTCTTGTACTTGAAGCCAATCCTTCCAGTCAAAGATTATTTCCCTCTTATTTCGAAGCTTTGGAGAAAAAAAGTTGGCGATAGGATTCGGCCATCGCAAGGCCGGCGGCGACCGAAACATTAAAACTCGCGTCCGCAGCCCGCTGCGGGATCGAAACAAGTTCATCACAGGCCTTTTCCACAGGCTTTCTGAGGCCCGATCCCTCCGCCCCCAGCACCCAAACCACCTTTTCCGGAAGGTTCAATTCAAAAAGTGAGCTTTTGGCATTGTGGGACATGCCAAATATCCAGAATCCCTTTTCTTTTAGCCGATGGAGCTCTTGATCAAGAGGAGAAACCTCAACCACAGGGACATGCTCCACTCCGCCCTGAGCCACCTTGGAGACGGTGGGAGTTAAGGAGACCGAGCGATTTTCAGGGATGAAAACCGCACTTGCGTTCATTAGCCACGCCGATCTCAGCACGGCGCCCAAATTGTGCGGATCAGAAACCTGATCAAGAGCTAAGCAAACACAGCGCTCCGACTCCAAAACAGACTCATCCAGCTCAGGGGCCTGATTTAATTTTAAAGCAACACCTTGGCTGCCCGAGCCGAGCTCATCCAACTTTTTAGGTGAAACGGTTTGAACTGTGAGTCTTAGCGCCTTTGCGCGTTCAATAATGGGCTTTCCCTGAGGGAGATTTTCAAACCCCTCTCTGATCCAAAGCTCCTTTGCCCATTTGGGATTTACTTTTAAAGCCTCTGCGACAGCGTGGATACCGATGGAAGTGCGCCCATCCTCCTGACGCCTTTTTTGACGTCCTTCATGAGGTCGCGCTTTTGATTTCCTCATAGAACTCCTTCGCCGTTGCAACTGGATCCTTTGCTTCTAAAATGGGGCGGCCGACCACCAGAGCAGAAGCTCCGGCCATTAATGCTTCTTTTGGAGCCATCACTCTTTTTTGATCCCCAAGCTGATCCTGTGATCTACGGATTCCTGGCGTCACTAAGAAGCTTTGGGGGAATTTCTTTCTCAAATCACTGACCTCATGAGGAGAGCAAACAAGGCCCCTCACGCCACTAAAAAAACTCAAGTGAGCCAGGTCATGAACCTGTTTGGCCAAATCCATTTGAGAAAGGGCCCCTGGAAGCGTTTCCTGTTTAAAACTTGTTAGAAGCGTCACTGAAAGGATGCGAAAGGCGCGGATTTGATTGAGTTCTTTTTCAAGAAGGGAAAGCTCCTGAAGGGCCTCTTTTCCAGAAAACGCATGAATTGTAACAAACGATGCGCCTGCATCGAAGCTCGCCCTCACCGCGGACACCATTGTATTTGGAATATCAAAGTACTTCATATCCAAAAATACATGCCCGCGTTGTGCGATCTCCTCGATGAATCGTGAACCATAGCGAAGAGCCAAGCGCGGCCCCACCTTGAATCCACCGACATAGTCAGAAAGCTGATCGGCAAGCTTTAGCGCCTCCACGTCATTGTCCAAATCTAGAGCCACAAAGAGCGGGGATTTCAGGTTCACTGGGAGCCCCTTGACTCCGTAATAATTGCTGTGATTTTTGCCACCGCGTCGTTCAAAGCAATCTTTTCCTGCTCTTTCGTTCTTCGATTCACCAACTCAACGACTCCTTGATCCAATCCTCGAGCTCCAATATTGAGGCGAAATGGAAATCCCAGAAGATCTGCATCTTTAAATTTAACTCCAGGACGCTCTTGACGATCATCTATGAAAACGCTAAATCCAAGCTCACCAAGGCCCTCTTCCAGCTGTTTTACCAGATGAAGTGCCTTTTCATTGTCAGGATCCAGTAAGCAAATGTGTAAATCAAATGGAGCAAGAGCCATCGGCCATATGATGCCGTCTTTGTCGTGACATTGTTCAATCACAGCCTGCACCGTTCGCGTCACGCCAATACCATAACATCCCATTTCGATGGGCTTTAGCCCACCGCCCTCATCCAAGAACTGAGCTTTCATTTTTTCCGAATATTTTGTTCCAAGATAGAAAATATGACCCACTTCAATGCCGCGGAAGGAATTGAGAACACCCTTCCCGTCCGGACTCAAATCCCCTTCTTTTGCGAACCTGAAATCGCCAAACTCCTCGGCCTTGAAATCCCGCTCGAAGTTTACATTTCTCAAATGAAAGCCATCTTCATTCGCGCCAACAACCATATTCGTGAAAGATTTGAGCGCGTTGTCCACTAAAACCGGAATCTTTAATCCCACCGGCCCACAGCTTCCTGGAAAAGCGCCACTGGTATTTTTAACCTCTTGATCATTCAATAAGCGAGGTGGGTTGGAAAGTCCCCAGTGATTCTTAAGTTTGATCGCATTGACCTCATCGCTTCCTCTCACCAAAACACAAACCGGCGAAAAAGTTTTTTCATCGTCTGGCTCGGCCCTGTTAAAAAATAAAGTTTTAACAAGCTCTTTGGATTCGACTTTGAGGGCTTTGCCCAGATCATCAATGGTTTTAAGGCCCGGGGTCGCAAACTTCTCTAAGGGCTGAGTCGCTTGAGAAGCCGTCTCTTTTGCGGGTGCGATCGCCGGACAAACCTCTTTGTTCGCAGCATAATCGCTTTCTGAACTGACCAAAAGCTCATCCTCTCCACTGGATGCGAGAATATGAAACTCTTGCGATTGATCGCCACCAATATTTCCGCTGTCTGCGCGAACCACTCGAAAATCGGCTCCTAAGCGCGAAAAGATGCGGGTGTAGGCATTAAACATTTTTTCATAGGATTTTTGTGCGCCTTCTTTATCCACATCGAAGCTATATGCATCCTTCATTGTAAATTCTCGTCCGCGCATCAATCCAAATCGTGGACGAATTTCATCTCTAAACTTGGTTTGAATCTGAAACAGATTAAATGGCAAATCGCGGTAACTTTTCACGTCTCGTCGGATAAAATCCGTGACCGCTTCTTCATGAGTGGCTCCCAGGCAAAATTCATGGCCATTGCGATTTTTAAACTTCAAAAGGCCATCACCCATCTCTTTCCAACGATTGGTCTCTTCCCAAATCTCTTTCGGATGAACCATAGGCATTAGGATTTCGATCGCCCCTTCTCTTTCCAGCTCCTCTCTTACGATCGTCTCGAATTTTCTTAGAGCGCGTAAGAAAAGCGGACCATAGGTGAAGATTCCAGGCGCCAGTTTTCGAATATACCCACCTCGAATCATCAGCTGATGACTTGGAATTTCAGCATCTGAAGGATTGTCTTTTAAAGTGAATAGGTAAGATTGAGTCCAACGCATAACTAGCCCTCAATTCCATAGGATTTGATTTTTCGGTGCAAATAACTTCTCTCTAAGCCGATCATCTCAGCCGTGCGGCTGATATTGCCATTATTTTCCTGGATTTTTTTAAGCAAAAACTCTCTTTCAAATCGTGCTCTTGCATCACGAAAGTTAAGTCCATCCACTCCGGATGTCGGCTCATCCGGCCCCGCTCCAAGACCAGCAAAGCGAACATCATGCAGATCGACGAACTCTCCAGGAGTTAAAATATAAATTCGCTCAACAAAGTTTCTGAGTTCACGGATATTTCCCGGCCACTCATAAGATCTCATGGCCGCCAACGCCTGTTCAGAAAATTCCTTTCGTAAAAAACCACCTTGTTGCACAAACTGATCTCCAAAATGATCAATCAATGCCGGGAGATCCTCAATTCGCTGTCTTAACGGCGGCAGCACAAAGGGAACTACGTTCAAACGATAATAAAGATCCTCTCTAAACCGGCCTGCGCGAACTTCGTCTTCCAGGTTTTTTGATGTCGATGCAATAATTCGCACATCACAAGTGATCGGAGTTTTCCCACTGACTCTTTGAAAGGAGCCCTGACTTAAAAGCGTGTGCAGTTTAATCTGACATTCTTCCGTCAAGTAGGAGACCTCATCCAGGTAAAGTGTCCCACCATTCGCAAAATCAAGCTTTCCCTTTTTATCAAATTCAGAGCCGACAAGAGATCCCTTTTCATACCCAAAGATTTCACCATTCATCAATTCCTGAGGGACAGATCCTAAATTCAAACTGATAAAAGGCTGCGAAGCCCGCTGACTCAGGTAATGAATATTCTGTGCAACCAACATCTTTCCAGTTCCCGGCTCTCCCGACAAAAGAACCCACGAACTCGCTGGTGCAATTCGCGCTACTATTTGCTTTGTGGCCTGCATCAGTGAGCCTTCGCCAACCAATGCTAAGTTCTGTCTTAAACGATGAAGCAGGGCTTGCTTCTCAGACTGTTCGCGAAGAAGCAGATAAATATTTTGAATCAAAATGGAAACCTTATCGAGTGAAAGAGGCTTTTCAACAAAGTCCCATGCGCCAAACTTAACGGCTTTTACTGCAGTTTCAATCGTTCCATGACCGGACATTATAATAACCTGTTGGTTAGGAAACAGATCTTTGGAGCGCTTCAATACTTCTAAACCATCCATCTGGCCGGGCATCCAAATATCCAAGAAAACCACTTGAGGCTTAAAATTTTTCATCATTTCAAGGCCCGACTCACCATCAAATGCAGTTTCCACCAGGTAACCATCATCGCGAAGAGCGGCAGAAAGTACATCTCGAATGGGCTTTTCATCATCAACGATCAAAATTCGCTTTGCTGACTCTAGCATTCTTGCTCCTTAACTTTTTAACTCTTGAGCTTCCGAAACTGAAACAAGAGGAAATTCGACAACAAACCGAGTGTAAGTTTGGCTGTCCGTGAAAGCTCTCATGAAACCATGATGATCTTCCACCATTCGCCTTGAAATGGCTAGGCCCAAACCAGTCCCACCGGTCTTTGTTGTCGCATAGGGTTCAAAGAGGCGATCTTTAATGGATTCGTGAATCCCGCCGCCGTTGTCTTCAACTTCAATTCGGATCATGTTTAACTCTTCTTCAAAATAGGAGCGAATCTGGATCTTTCCAATAAACTCACCGCCGTCTTTCGATTTTCGAGTCTCAACTGCAGCCACCGCGTTATCCAAAAGATTCACTATGACCCGACGAATCTGATCATTATCAAATGAAAACATTGGAAGCTTCGGATCTGTCGACAGTGTGAATTTAAGG
>CAZWVK010000150.1:0-5466 GCA_964636785.1 uncultured Pseudobdellovibrionaceae bacterium
TATCAATTGATTACTCTAAAAAAATTATTTCAATGATAAACCGATGGGCCGAATTCATTTGTCGGAAAGAAGGAAGCTTCTTTTCCCCTATCAAAATACCAAAAGGGAAGGTCAGAGCGTCAATTCAAACTGCTCAAAAAACTAAGAGCGGTAAAAATACGGAACTAGGAGTGCGGACTGAAAGCAAGCCCCTCACGCCTGAAATCTTAAAATCTTTTCAAGATAGATTTACTAATCCTGCTCACTTTAATTGGCTAAAAATATCATTGTGGTTTGGGTTAAGACCATCAGAAGTTGACTCTCTCCACGGAAATAAATGGGGAGTAGAGATTGATCCCGATACAGGTTGTAAAATTCTTCGAGTTTATCAATCAAAGCTCACTGGTCTCTCCGAAGAAAAAAGATTTAAACAAATTCCAGTTTTGTTCAAAGAGCAATATGAATGTCTAACGATAATTGAGTCTAAAGAGTTTAAAAGGCCTCATCCCAAGACTGTACGTAAAAATTTGAAAGACGAAATAACCCTCTACGGAGGCAGAAAGGGTTTCACTGATTTAATGTTGGAGAAAAATCAGAAGGTGGAAGACATCTCTATTTGGCTTGGCCACTCCTCTATTGAAACGACCTGGAAGCATTACAAGGATAAAAAATCAATTCATTTCACAATGACCCCTGAAGTAAAAAAGATGTTGAAAGGAATTTAAGCCTTTTTCTTTTCCTTCGGTATAATCGGATCATGATTCAGATAGATAATAATATTCAGAATTATGCCGAATAAAAAACCAAAGAGAATAGATTGGCTTTCTGAAGTGCCGTAGTAATTTAGAAAAAATCCAAATAGTATCCCTGGAAGAACGTAGGTCACAAAAGTTACAATGGCAACAAAACCTACTAAAAGTATAATTGGCAGGAGGTATAGAAGCAATCCTCCAAGGACAATTCCTAGAGCTATTTGCCAAATCATCACTCTATCCCCAGGTCTACAAATGGCAGTGAATCACCCATCTCGCCAGCATTATCGCCTATGGAATCCATATTTCCATATCCCAGTTGACCGTATTGACTACGGCCAAAACATTTTACTTTACCAGAATTTAGAAGCACACAGATGTGCTCGGAGCCAATTGCTGCCTGATTCGCAATCTCACCCGAGCCAAGATCAATTGGCAATAGATTGTCACCCATCTCCCAAGTAGGCCCACCATTATCTCCCAAGTTTTCGATATGCCCCTGTCCTAACTGACCATGAGTGTTTAGCCCCCAACATTTTAAAGAAGAGTCGCTTAGTCCAGCGCAAGACATCTGTCCTGTTTTTATAAACATTGCAGTTAGCCCAGTTCCTAATGCGATGGGGTTTAAGTAACTTCCCATTTCAAGAGGACCAGCTCCCTTTGAAGTGGTGCTGCCATACCCGAGCTGACCGAAATTATTTGCGCCCCAGCATTTAACTTCACCCAAAGAACTCAGCGCACAAGTGCTTGCATCGCCCGCAACAATATCCGTAACCGAAAAAGTTCCGAGGTCAGTATATGGCAGATTGTTTCCCATCTGTCCAGACGAGGTCCCTCTACTATTGGTATTCCCAACTCCCAATTGTCCGCTTCCATTTATTCCCCAGCATTTGACGCCGCCATCATCTAACAACGCACAAGAATGACCTCCATTTCCAACTGTAATTTTTTGAGCAGTGCGGCCAGATCCCAACTGAACTCTGGGTAAATTATTCCCCATTTGAGATGGCTCTACGCCATAATTAGTTGTGGTTTCCAAACCAGTTCTTCCATGCATCCCTGATCCCCAACACTTAACCCCATTATCGTTCAAAATAGCACACGTATGAGTATTTCCCGTGGCCACACTCAATACCGTTAGTCCACTCCCGAGATCTACATAAGGCAGATTGTCTCCCATTTCCCCAGCTTGATCTCCTCTGTTTTCTGTGTTTCCTAACCCAAGTTGACCAAGGTCGTTCCGTCCCCAGCACTTGATTTTATTAGAGTTTGTCAAAGCACAAACATGATTTGTTCCCAATGAAATTTCTGTAACAACCACATCCGTACCTACGTCAACAAAGGGCAGGTTGCCGCCCATTTCACCTGTTTGATCTCCTCGTGGATCAGTGTCCCCCAAGCCCAGCTGCCCGTGAGCATTATTGCCCCAACATTTAACTCTTCCCATATTAGTTAAGACACAGGAAAAATCTCCATTAGCCTTGATTGAAACAACTTCTTCTAAAGGTCCTGGCGGATTAGGATCAGGATTAGGATCAGGATTAGGATCAGGATCAGGATTAACAACTTCCGGCAGTTGAAAAATATTGCATGATTTTATTTCTTTCAAAGAGGAAATGTCTTCCGGGACTTTGAATGTTACTGTTTGAGGACCGGGACTCAAATCTACAGTTTTAGTATCTAACACTCTCGGGTAGGTAACTTGATTTAGCAGCAACCCAAATTTAGAGAAATCACGGCATGACTCTGGGGTTGCGGCCATTCCAACCAATATAATTGATCTTTGTTTTCCCGAAGAAACATTGAGTTCTATTTCCGTTCCTGCGGGAGAAGCCATAATATAGGGACCAAATCTAAAAGCTAATTGAGAACTGTCTTTTTCTAAGCACTGGTTAGTGTTCAAATTCCTTTCCGGACCAGCAATGAAAATGCCATAGCAATTTATTTCTCCCCTGTCATTTACGCTTCCAGACCAACCTTCGCCCGTAGACTGAGAACCCACTTGTAGGGATGAATAGGCATGAGTTTCAGGCAGCCGGACTGTTACAGTTGACTCTTCTTTACCACGAGTACAAGCACTTAACGACGATGAGATTATCAAGAACAAAAAGGCTCTACAAAAATTGTTCCTTTTCTCCAACTTACACCCCCTTGTTACTTGCACCAAATTTTAAAATTTTGGTTGTAGTCACTTACTCCACCCCAAAAGTATGCAATCCGCTTTTCCTTGCCGATTATGTTGTTACAGTCGAATGAAAGTTGAGTCCTCTTATCACCATGCCAGCAGTCCATAGACACTTGAGTTGGCAAGCGATGTTTTTCTCCCCATGGATCTATAAGACATTTCGTAAGCCCATCTTTAGATCGCCATATCTCTTTTCCACCAGAATTCTTTATTGGAATCACAATTGTTATCGCCTCATGAAATGTCGCATTTCGTTCCACGTAAACAGCTTTGGGCCGCTCTTCTGCAAAAGATAAATGAGGTCCGCTACTAAAAAAAATGGAAATGAGTAATGACTTAAACATCATGGCTTCGTCCCTTCCTTTATTTTCAATAAATGCTGCTCTATATCCTTCTGAGCTTTTTCACAACCTTCCTTTGTTCGAGCAAAACGATATGCGACATCTCCACATTTCGCTTTGGCCCAGTCATCCCGAACAGAAACTTCACAACCTTCCAACCGCAAAACATCTTCCATTTGATGAAACTCTATCGTCCTTTCTCGAAAACATTGTCCATTGTCTCCACGAACTCCCCAAACAGCAGGAAAGACTTCTATCTGCGAATACGCATTCTCAATGGTTAGACTTAACAGACATAGAAATAAACTCACTCCGAATGCTCCACATTCTTTCTGTTAAATACTTTCACAACTCTAATCCCGATGTCGTTGTCAATGACAACTGGCACCCCAGTCGCTAGAACCTCTCCATCATGAATCAATTTAACCAAGTCCATAGCCTGCGAGTTTAGTCTGACGATTGCGCCACAAGAAAGTCCTTCTACTTCATCACTGCTAATGGTTGATACACCAATAACGGCTATCGGATATTTGCTTTTCATAAGTCACCTAAGTTGAGCAGATTGAAGCTCAGCGCCGTATAATTCGGTATGATGATAGAAAATCCAGTCCCCTCGAAAAGCCAAATGGGTTCCGTGGGCAACAGTGAGGGGCTCAAGCTTTCAAGATCTTTTAAAAACTCACTTGAAGCCAAAGCCCTCTCATTTCTTTCTACAAAACAAATAAAGTCACCCAAGATGGCTTTGTGTCTCTCGGAACAATTGTTCGAAATAAGAGTGTAAAATGGTCCTCGTTCTGAACCGAATTTAATCTCTATTATTTTTGTGAAATGCTCTTGTTTCGAAAGCTCCATGAACTCTCCAAACTTTACAGCTTGCTCTTTAACACCATGTTCAATATTGCGCTCCATAAAGGACCGAGTAAGATCGATCATGGGCGTCGCACGCACTATTGAGTCTCGATAAATATCAAAATCTACTATGCACTCATCAATTCGATTTGGGTTTAAATAGCTCACTAATTACCCCAAGCGTTCTTCGATGGTTTTCTTATAGGGTTTGGAACATACTGATTAGAATACTGGTTCCCATAGCGGCTGTATGGATTATTGATGCTGTCAGATGAAAACTCTGAACCATAGCGACCATATGGATTACTGATTGAATTTGGATCGTATTGATTGTTATTCACATTCCCAAGGAACTTCCCGTCATTGGAATAGAGTTTTCCACCTTGGCCATATTGAGCGAATGTGGACTGAGCAAATATCAGACATAAAATCAGTATAGCTTTTTTCATATCTCTCCTTACGTTAAAATTATTTAGCTTTTCGCAATACCACTTCATAAGTTCCTATCGACAATTCTGCTTCAAAATCTTTAATATTTGGCTTCACATTCTGAATGCCTTTTCCAAAACAGAGCCAATCAATATTAGTTTCGAGGACTTCCGCCACTCTCCTAAGTTTCTTAATATCTTTTGGCTCGACGCCACTTGCCCAGCCATGAAGCGTGCTAAGGGCAACGCCTGACTTCTTTGAAATCCAAGCCATGCTTATGCCCTTGTGATCGATATAGAGCCTCAACTGATTTTTTAAGTTCATCCCAACATTAATCGACATCTTATTTACCGACCTTTGGCTAAATTCGGTTTAATTCAAAAATATTCGGTTAAAGAATAGAAAACATACGGTCAGCCGAACATTTTGTTCATTCTGAGCACAAACCTAAAGAGCGTTAAGAAGACTAAGTATCAGAATAAGAATCCAATATCCGATGTCTCTAATAAAATCTTTCATTTTTATACCCTCAAAACTTGTTCCCTAATCCTTCGTAATGTGACGTGTGCGAAAAGGGTCTTACCCTGCTTTTAGAACACTTAGCTCCCTATGAACTGTGGTTCGGCTTATTCCGAGCATCTTGGCGATCTTTGACTGACTCATGCCATTCGATGAAAGTTCTCTGATGAGTTCACCAGGCCGTGTTTTCGGCCTTCCTAACGTTGCTCCACGAGCTTTGGCAGCTTTTAGTCCGTTCCTGGTTCTTTCACTTAGAATTTCTCTCTCAGCCTGGTTTAAGGCCCCTAAAATTGAAAGGAAACATCTGCCAATTGCTGAGCTTGTATCAATATTTTCGGAGAGTGATATAAGCTCAACTGGAGTTGCCCCGGTTTAGTGGACACATTTTCCCAATTGGGGTAGGAGTCCATTA
>CAZWVK010000151.1:0-5464 GCA_964636785.1 uncultured Pseudobdellovibrionaceae bacterium
CATAACAGGTGGTCTTTTATTGGATTTATTTTTTGTAGTAATCATTTGAGGCACGCTCTGTCTCCTTAATTTGTGAGTCGAAGGGCTACTTAATCAGCCGCCCAGATACCTTAATAAAATTTAAGTTTAAATCAATCTAAAAAGGTTAAAACTTCGTAGCCATCATCCGTGATCAAAACCGTGTGTTCGAATTGCGCGGAAAGACAGCGATCCTCGGTCATATAGTACTTATGCGAGGAGCCAGGAATGTCGAACTCCTCAATCGGAGAGCTTGTGACATTGATCATGGGCTCAACGGTGATACACGTCCAAGGGATGAGTGAATCGCCGCGTCCCTTTTTACCGTGAGAAGGTACAAATGGATCACCATGAAAGACCTTTCCGATCCCATGCCCCCCAATCTCCTTCACCACATAAAACCCTTGTTTGGTGACGTATTTATTAATGGCAAATCCGATATCGCCAGTCGTATTGTACGGACCGACCTCTTGAATTCCTCTCCACATGGCTTCCTTGGCGCATTCCGTGAGCCTTTTGGCTTCTGCACTCACATCACCCACATAGAAGGTCGCCGAAGTGTCACCATAAAAGCCATTCTTAATACTGGTCACATCGATATTTACGATGTCACCCTCTTTTAAAACCGTCTCATCCGGAACCCCATGACAGATCACTCCATTCACACTTGTGCAGCAGGATTTCGGAAAGCCCAGATAGTTTAAGGTGGCTGGAGTGGCGTCGTGCTTCAGGGTGTATTCATGAACCAGGCGATCAATTTCGTTTGTGGTGATTCCAGGGCGAACGAATTCACCGGCATAAGCCAATGTGCGAGCTGCCAGCTGGCAGGCTTCTCTCATCTGGTTCACTTCGTCTTTTGTTAAGGGCGCAAGTTTACGACTCATAGGAATGCTCTATCAGATCTTCTTAAGCATCTCAATGCCTGATAGAACTTAAACACACGCTGAAGGAGTCTTCTGAGGACTCAGTCATCCCTTCTTGAGGCGGACGCTCCTTCTGGCAGTGAGTATCGTCAGAGGGAGCCTGAGGAACATTTAAGCGCTCAACCACTCGAACCGTGACAATCTCTCGTTTTTTGATTTCCTTTTCGAAATCCAGATTTAAGGCCACCAGCTGAGACGAAAAACCAAGAGTCAGAAAAACCGCTGCAATATGAAACCAACCCCTTGTTTTCAACTCGTCCGCTCCTTTGTCACTGATCCTTTTCTAGCTTGAATCTTCGATTCAGCCTCAGTGGCCTTAATGGATTTCAATTTTACAGATATCCTTAGCAAAGGGCGTTCCGAAGGGGATGCAATAAGCTTTTCATGAAACTCTTAGGGTTTTTGAAATCCTTAAGTATTTGCCCGCAGTTGCTCACTGTCAAAGAACTCAACAACCATAAAAAAAGCCCAAGCTTTTGAGCCTGGGCTTTTTAAAACTCAAAGTAAGAGTTGTCGCTTATGACAAGTGCTTGCTTACAAGCTTAGTCATTTCGAACATGCTCACTTGGTTCTTTCCAAAAACGCCTTTTAGTTTAGAATCAGCGTTGATGTTTCTTCTGTTCTTAGAGTCTTGAAGATTGTTCTTACGGATGTAAGCCCAAAGCTTCTTAACAACTTCAGTTCTTGGAATTGGCTTAGCACCAATAACTTCTGCAAGCTGAGTGCTTGGAGTTAAAGGTTTCATGAAAGCAGGATTAGGCTTTCTTTTTGTTTTAGCTTTTTTAGGAGCAGCTTTCTTAGAAGCCTTCTTTGCAGAAGTTTTCTTAGAAGTAGCAGCTTTCTTAGAAGTAGCAGCTTTCTTAGTTGCTTTTTTAGACGTCTTTTTAGAAGCAGCTTTTTTGCTGGTCTTCTTAGAAGTCTTTTTCGCTGCAGCTTTCTTGCTCGCTTTTTTTGCTTTTTTTGCCATTTTAATTTCCCCTCCCTAAAAAGGATTTATTGTTAATTCGTATGGCTTACACAAGAAGATGATACTTAAACCAAAACCTTTGTCCAAAGAAAAATGAAGGGGGGTCTCATTTTTTTTCACTAGGGCCCCGTATGAAAACATCAAGTTTCCCCTCTGAAAACCCGAAAAGTCTTTATGGAGACATCAAGTTTTCGCGAGATTTTAGAATCAAAACTGAAGGGAAAAACTGGCGCTTACGACTCTCCAGAAATTTCCGCTAACCCCTTCCCAGAGCGGATTTCAGAACTTCATCCTGCTCTTTATTTTCTCTCCGTCCAAGGGCCGAAACCAAACTCCCTTAAGGGGTACCCAAAGACATCAAGCTCCCCTCGAAAAACTCAAGTTCCCCAGGGCGAAAAACTTTTTACGCCTCGAGAAAAAACCGCAGAAAAAATCGAATTTCAGGTGGCAAAAGACCGTTTGGACGAGATTTCCCTCTCGAAGTGGAACCGTTTTGAGTCTATGGTTGGTCAAAATTTTGGCGCCACCCTTACAAAATCCCAGGCACTTTCTGCCTTTCGAACGTTTATTAAGACCGTTCATCCCGACCTTTCAGGGGGAGTTTCTACAGGTGTGACTGGTGACTTCGCCAGCTTTGTGAAGGTCAAGAACGAGATGATTCAGGTTCTTGTTCAGTTTGAAAATTCAAAGTCTTAATGCCATTAAGGCTCGACGGGAGCCGGGGTCGATATATCTTCGACCGGATCCTGAGGTGGATCCGGACTGTAAATCAAGGGATAAACGACAACCGTAATCAGGAAAACAAGACCAATAAGGATCGCAATATTCTTTACCGTTTTACGGTTCATAAGTAGATCTCCGAAGGTTATTGAAGCCTTCGGTACTTAATTCTTTTTGGCTGGATTTCATCCACACCCATTCGCTTTTTATAATTTTCTTCATATTCAGAGTAGTTTCCAATGAACCACTCAACATGAGAGTCTCCTTCAAACGCTAGGATGTGCGTGCATACGCGATCAAGGAACCAGCGATCATGGGAGATGATCATGGCGGATCCACCAAACTCTAAAAGCGCTTCCTCAAGAGCTCTCATGGTGTTCACATCCAGATCATTGGTCGGCTCATCCAGAAGTAAAAGGTTGGCCCCCTCTTGGAGCATTTTCGCCAAGTAGAGCCGGTTTCTTTCACCACCGGATAAGACTCCCACTTTCTTTTGCTGAGCTTCTCCGGAAAAGTTGAACCATGAACAGTAAGCCCGGGATGAAACTTCTCTGCCGCCAAGAGGAATCATATCTTCGCCTTTTGAGATCTCTTCCCAAACGGTCTTATCCGGATTGATTCCAGCACGTGACTGATCCACATAGGCGAGCTTTACGGTTTCACCCACTTTGAAATTTCCAGAATCCGGCTTTTCTTGACCTGTGATCATTCTAAAGAGTGTTGTTTTACCTGCGCCATTCGGCCCAACAATTCCAACGATAGCCCCTTTTGGCATAGTGAAGGAAAGATTCTCGTAAAGAAGTTTTCCGTCGTAAGCCTTAGCTACATCTTTGGCTTCAATCACCACATCACCAAGACGAGGTCCTGGTGGAATGTAAATTTGAAGCTCTTGAAGTTTTTCAGGAGTTGGTTCTTTAATCAGGTTTTCATAGGCTGAAAGACGCGCTTTGGATTTAGCCTGTCTCGCTCTCGGAGATTGCTTCACCCATTCCAATTCTCGCTCTAATGTGCGATTTCGTCTTTGATCGGATTTCGCCTCTTGAGATAATCTTTTTTCCTTTTGCTCAAGCCAAGAAGTGTAGTTCCCTTTCCACGGAATTCCTTCGCCACGATCGAGTTCCAAAATCCAGCCAGCCACATTATCCAGGAAGTAGCGATCATGCGTAACCGCAATCACAGTTCCCGGGAACTTCGCCAAGTAATGCTCTAGCCAGGTCACTGATTCAGCATCCAAATGGTTGGTAGGCTCATCCAGTAAAAGAATATCCGGCTCACTTAAGAGAAGTCTTGTCAGCGCAACACGCCGAGCTTCTCCACCAGATAGGTTGTCCACTTTCCAATCACCCGGAGGACATCTTAAGGCTTCCATCGCCTGCTCCACCTTTTGATCAATGCTCCAACCATCCTTCGCTTCGATTTGATCTTGAATTTTTCCTTGGCGCTCAATCAGCTGATCCATTCTTTCTGGAGTGATATCTGGATCGCACATCTCTTCTGAAATCTTTTGAAAGGACGAAAGAAGCTCATTGATCTCTCCAAGACCTTCCATCACGTTCTCTTTGACTGTTTTTTCAGGATTGAGTTTTGGATTTTGTTCTAAGTAGCCCACTTTAAAGTCACGAGCAGGAAAAGCCTCTCCAAGAAAATCCTGATCTTCACCAGCCATGATTTTGAGCAAAGAGGATTTCCCTGCGCCATTCAGCCCAAGCACTCCGATTTTTGCACCATAAAAGTAAGAGAGATAGATGTCTTTAAGAACATATTTATTGGGTGGATAAACTTTGCTGACACCTTTCATAGTGTAAATGATATCTTGAGACATGATCTTCTCCTTTGTATAGGGATTCCTCACTATAATGATGCTTTCAAACTTGTCAAAGGGGGGATCAGGTCTTTAAGCTTTATAGTTCGATGAAAAAGGGCAAAGGCAAAGTTTCGAAAAGATTCACCAGTTTATGTAGCGAGCTTAAAGATAAGCTCGATGAGCTTGATAAGCCCTCACCAAAGGCCTCAGAGCCTACCCCCGCGCAAAAACGCAAAGTTTTATTCGAAGAGCTAAAAGAAAAGCTCAATGTGGTGTCTTGAGGGCTTGCGAGCCTCTTTATATTGCAGATCCCGCCTCAAAATTGGTTTTTTGGTCTTTTTATTAGAGTTCTGCGTGCTGCACTCTGGTCATTAACTGGCCTAGTTTTGGTTCTGTTTTGGTTCTGTTCTGGCTCCGTGTAGCTTCTAATCCATGTTCAAAAGCCACCGCCCTTCAATCACTGGAGTGATCGTCCCAGAAACAGCCGCCCTCTTGTTCTTCCAGCAAGTTCTTCGGTTGAATGGCTACGGTCATATTTCCAGATTTTGAAGACTTCCATTTCGTTTCTAAAAATATAATTGTTTAGGTTTCTCAGCTCCCTGCCAAATCCACTTAAAACTCTAGTGAATGGTCTAAATTTCCAGATTCCCTTCCCAAGGAGTCTCGCAATCAATCCAGTTACAGCTCGGATCCATTTCTTATAAGCATCTCGACCCAGTATTTGAATCGCAAGATGAATATGATCTTTCTGTATACTCCATGAATAGACCTTAATTCCAAATTTCTTCGCCTGTTTGAATATAATCATTCTGATCTCTTCTCTGTTTTTAAAGAGTGAGTACTTTCTCTGAGATTTCAATGTCAGATGAACTGGCCTTCTTGAGCAAAGCGTTCTCAATCGATGGCGCTGATCAAAATTCCCGCCAAACTGAAGCGAAGGTTTACCAATAAGATTCAGTTGTTTCATTCTTTCTCCTTTTTTCCAGAAGACTGCCCTTTCGAACTATAATATTTAATGGTCGAATAAAAATT
>CAZWVK010000152.1:0-5420 GCA_964636785.1 uncultured Pseudobdellovibrionaceae bacterium
CTTAAGTGTTCGGGAGCCCACCGCACTTATGGTTTTGGTCGAGGATGAGCGCTTGGGGTTTCTTGAAATTCCGATAGAGGATTGACCTCTCTGCTCCATTGAGAAAAACTAGATAAATGGTGCGCTATTTTTTATCAGCTCTTTTTGTGGTCACACTTTTTTCTGAGAAAAGCTCAGCTCAAGGCTATTCCGCAGATCCGCAAAAAGAGTTTATAATGAGCTGCACGTACGGCGTTTTAGCTGGAACCTTAATCGGCGCTGCCTCTTTGGCCTTTGTCGATCGTCCCAGTGAAAACCTAAACAAAGTGGCGCGTGGAGCATCGATTGGCCTTTATGCAGGGATTCTTCTCGGCGCGTACGTCGTCTACATTGTTCCATCCCTTGAAGATGATCCGTATGATCATCCTTTGGTCTCTTCAAACTTCTATTTCGGTCCGACCAGTGATTTGGATGGAAATATTGATGGTGCCGAATTTCGAATGAATATTCTTTCGTTTTAATTTCCGCCAAAATTAAATGAGACGTTCGCTTTGAGGTTCACATCTCCACCAAGAATCTGTCGGTGCATAAGTTCAATGTACCAGCAGTTTCCAGGTGGTTTGATTCTTGTAATATAATCCCAGGACTGAAGCTGGCCCGTGACACGCGAATAATCCAGATTCGCAACCAGATCCCAGTATGTGCTGACAAGTCCCACTCCAAGACCAATGTTCTCTGTTCGGGTTTCTGCACGGACTTCGTTGTCTTCATTCACAAGAGTGTTTTGCGAATAAGAAATCTGAAAATAATAGGCCTCAAGGGGCTTGATTTGCAGTCGCGTGGCGGTGTTCGTGATTTTAGCATAGGGGTTATAAGACGTTGTGGAGTCTGCGGAAATGTATTTGGTGTCCACATTTAGAAGGCCACGGACACTGGACCAGGGCTGTGGTTTATCAGTTCGGCTTTCATTGAGATCATAATTCTGACTCAACTGAAAAAAGATCAAGTTGTGATAATAAGGATCTCCACCGACAAAATCTTTGCGAACAATTCGGTTTGTCAAAGCGAGAGTGATCAGTTCACGATCAAAGATTCGATCTTCATAATCGAACTGAAGGCGGTTGATGCCGTTCACATCCTGATCACTAATCGGTTCATCTCGTCTTAAAAAAGGTTGTCCGCGGTAGTCTCCAAAAAATGGATGATCCGGCCGTCTTATCCAGGGGATGTGTGAGTATCCCACTTCCGGAATGAGTGAGTGTTTGTACTTGTTTGCAAATTCATTTTCATTGCCGAAAACATAACTCATTTCCGTTCGTGCAGTTAAATCGGTTTGAATATATCGTTGGGCTGCAGACGGAGCAAAGCCTTGAGTGGAAGTGTCCTGATCAATTTCGAATTGGTACTGCATCTCTCTGAACATCAGAGAGGGTGAGAACTGGAGAATTCGTCCAGCTTGAAATGGCGCTTGAATAAGAGCTTGAGCATCTAAGCGGTGTCCGGTGCGCATAAGATCAGTTGCTGGATCAAAACTTCCGTCTCGTACAAATTCACCAGGAATTCCGGGTGCAGGTAAGGGTTCCCGCAAATTGCCGGCATCCAGTCTTAGATCGTCATATGAAAAAGTGTCTCTTACAAAATGAGTGGAATTTAAATCAAAGCGAATGGTCGGGCCATAGTCCCAAAAAGAAATGTCGGAAGTTCGAACCATAAGTTCCGGGATTTTATGAACGGCATCTGAATTCTTCGCAAGGGGTGCAGATGCATTTAAAAGATTCTTATAAATAGAAGCTTCAGCGCTTAAGTGTAGGTTGTCTTGGTTTTTGGTGATGGAAACTCGGTTTTCAAGAGCTGGATCTCCCCACTCCTGAAGATCATTGGGAAAATCCCGTGCATAAAGCAAATCACTCACATCGGTCACTTCCACTCTTTGAACAAAACCATCTGGAAGATCAAAGATATGGTTGTATTTTAAGTACCACCTTCCAAAGTTAGAACCATTTAAAAAATCCTGTGAGAAAATACGATCTTCCAGATAGGCTCCTCTTAAATGCCCTTTCGAATCTGGGGAAAGAATGTAGCGATATTCGGATGCCCACTTTAGTCCAAGAAGTTCGTGGTAGGTGAGTCCAATGGTTGCATCCTGGCTTCGCGAAATGGCCCAGAAGTAATTCTGATTGAGAGCGAAGCGTCCTCTTTGAGTGTATTCATAAGAAGGAACGAGAAGTCCGGATTGGCGCTCGGTTTTAAGTGGAACCATGAGCCAGGGGAGAGGAAGAAGTGACCAGTTTGCTATCTTAAACACAGGCCAGCTGATCTTCGCATAGCCCCCAAGTTCAGCTTCCACTTCTTTTCCATAGAAGCTCCAGCCTGGTGGGCAAGTGGCGCAAGAAGTGAATTCAGCCTCCTCAGCAACATAAACCAAATCACCCGTCTTATGAATGCGCTTTCCCTCAATAATCAGCTGACCGGATTGAATAAAGCCATTTTCAATCACGCCTGTGTTTGTTTGATAGTTGAGTCGGACCATGTCGGCCTCAAGGTGAATCTGTGCATCATTAAGAATCACATTTCCACGCGCTTCAACAGTTTTGGTCTTGAGATTGATGTGAGCCTCATCACATCTTAAAGTTTGGCCTTGAAATGCGACTTGAACATTTCCTTTAAGAACAAACTCATCTGTTTCTGTGAATCCTTCTGTTGAGTCGGCTTGAATCAGCACTCCATCAATTACGCTTTGCGCGAAGAGATCCGAGTGAATCCACAGCAAAGAAACTAAAATGACAATAAAAAACCGACTCAACAAAAAATCATCCCTACTTCGTTTTCATTTCAAAAACGCCATCCCAACCAGCTTCGGGTGGCGAGTCAATATAATTTGCGCAGCGAGATAGAAACATTCTACTGACTTCATCTTCTGGTTTTAAATTCAAAGCCTCAGAAAATAAATCTCGTGCCTCCATCCATTTTTGTTCGCGATAAAGTAAGTAGGCAGACTTATAGGTTCGCAAATGCTCTAAATCCTTTCCCTCGAGCGCACCTTCCTTGATAAGCTCAAAGATCTTAACGGGTTGAGATTTTCCCTTCACTCTCACCCAATCGATTTCACGTGTTGTAAAATGATCTTTGACTTGGGCTTGAGTGAACTCACTGATCACAATGCGAGTGCCATACTCTTTATTGATTCCCTCTAAGCGTGAAGCGAGATTGACGGCATCGCCCATTACGGTGTAGCTGCGTACAGTTTCTGAGCCCATGTTTCCCGCACTCACTTCACCACTGTTTAAGCCAATTCCAATATCAATTTGAGGAAGTCCTCGAGCCGCGAACTCTTTTTGCAATTCGAACAGTTTGTCGAGGCTTTGAAGTGCAGCTCTGCATGCAAAATGAGCATGTTTTTCTATTGGTATAGGAGCTCCAAAGAAGGCCATTATGGCGTCACCCATATACTTGTCGAGAGTTCCTTGATTCTTAAATACGATTTCAGTCATCGGAGTGAGATATTCGTTCAAAAGATCTGAAAGCGCACGCGGATCGAGTTTTTCAGAGATGGTGGTGAAGCCACGAACATCCGAGAAAAACACGGTGAGATTCATTTTCTTCCCGCCAAGCTCAATATTTTTTGGATCCGATAGAATCTCCTCAACAATGCTTGGCGAAACATATTTTTGGAATGTCGCGCGAAGTTCTTTTTTGCCCCGCTCTTCAGTGAGATATCGATATGTGGTCAATACAATGTAAATAGCCAGAACCAAAAGCAGTGGCCAAACAATTGTGACAACCAAACCTTGATCGAAAAGATAAAATTTATCGATTCCTAAGATTCCTATGATCAACATCAGACTCATCGCCATCCCACCCAGTGCGCCAAGCTGAGTCAGTACTAAAACATGCGTAAATCCAAGAAGGAGTATGAATAAAGGCATCTGACTTCGCTCATCTTCCCATGGCTTAAGGAAATTTTTTTCCAAGAGATTTGCCAGGACATTGGCGTGAATTTCCAATCCTGGATAAGTTCGTTTCTCAAACGGTGTGACCCTGAGATCGAAGATTCCAGTTGCAGTCGCTCCAGCAAGCAGAAATTTGTCTTTAAGGAATTCCTTTCTTGGAACATCAATATCTTGCACTTCCCATTCTTTGGTCTCCGCATTGAAAATGCGTTCATTGATCTTGAGTGTTTCTGAATTGGATAAGAGCTCTGCGAAACTTAAGTGTGGAAACATAAATGCAGGTCCGGCATAGTTGACGAGAAGACGGCCTTGACCATCTGCGGGAACCGTTTCAACAATTTCACCAGTATTGTTGTCGGTGATTTCAAATCTTGAGATTTCTTTTCGCCCGGTTGCGGGGTTGAATGAGAGCTTAAGAGAAGCATTTCGCTCTGTCCCGACCAAGTAAGCCTTTAATGCGAGTGAAGGAAAGACAAATAGACCCGTTCTTGTCACAAGAGGACTTGAGCGAAACGTTCCATCAGAATCCTGATGAGCATTAAAAAATCCGGTGTGAACGACGTTTCTCGAGATCTCTGAAACATTGAGGTTCCAGCCAGCGACTCGCGGGATTCCATTTGGTTTTACTTTTCCTGTAAACTCAGTAAGCCAATCCGAGTAGTTTTCATAAGGGAAATCATTCCGATCGACTTGAGATAGGACATGGCTCTTCCATAGCGGTTCAATTTTTTCCACTTGATCCGCAAAAAAAGTTTCACAGGCCTGACTCAGTTTTTCATTTGTAGCTTCTTTAAGGTGAAGCTGGTCCACCGCATTGAGAGTGGCTGGAAATTGTGCGCGTACACTTTGTTTTATTTCTGCAATCGAAGAGTTGAATAATTCAAGGAGGGCGAATGGGGGAGTGTGTTGATAGGGGTCTTGGATGGAAACAAGAATTTCTTCCTGATCCCAAGTGCTAAACTCATCGGTTGTTCGAAACGCTAAATCATAGCAAAGATCAATATGGCCAGGGGGAAAATTCTGTTCATCATATTGACTATAGAAACTTCCAGCCACCATTTCGGACTGATGGTTCTCAAATACACGTCCAAGTGCTTGATCACCGTCCTGCTCCTGAGCGATCGAAGCCATACGATCAAATAATTCCTCGTGAATGATCCCACTGGAAAGAAGATCTCGGCTTGCACTCAGTAATTCATTGCGCTCTTCTTCTGCAAAAATAATATCGAATCCCAAAACTTTGGCACCGTCTGCCATGGCCTGCTCAACACCTCTTGCGATCAGACTTCGCGGCCAAGGCCATCGTCCCAGGGTTTCCACGGCTTTTTCATCAACAGTTAATAGCACAACGGGGGCCTTGGATTTAATGGGACCTCGAGCAAGGAGCCGATAGTCTATTGAAACTTCATGGGCTCTTCGAATCCCCTGTACAAGAAGTCCGCTTTGAAGTCCGGTGTCACGAGACGCATAATAGATAAAACTGAGCCAGAC
>CAZWVK010000153.1:0-5414 GCA_964636785.1 uncultured Pseudobdellovibrionaceae bacterium
CTTCCAGACGCTTCAGTTTAGCGTCTATGTCAAAGATACCTCCGCAGTTGCGCGGACTGATCTTTGATATCGATCAATTTTGATTTCATTTCTGAAGATTGGGCCACTAAAGACAAAGATCACCTCATTTTGAAATTACAAATATCAGGTCACGAATATTTCACTGAGATTACCTGAAGTCGAATCCGCGAGCAAGACTCTCGAAAATACGATTCTGCAGATTGAACATGATTTTAGCCTCTTTCTTAGAAGTCTCATGATCATATCCCAAGAGATGAAGCAGACCATGAAGGAGCATGTAACAGAGCTCTTGATGATAGCTGAGGCCTGTTCTTTTGCTCTGAGCTCTTACGACATCCAAAGACAAGACCAATTCCCCGAGCGAGTCCTCATCCAACGACTCAAAGCTCAAAATATCTGTAGGTTCATTTTTTCCACGGAAATCACGATTGAGCCTTTTAATCTGTGGTCTAGAAACGAAAACCACCACAAGCTCCCGATCAGAAATCTGCTTTTGATCTTTCTTTGGAAGGGCGTTTGTGCACGCCTTCAGCCAATTTTTGACAAGCTGACGCGGCATCTTAGATTTAGAATGATTTAAGACTTCAATTCTCATGAAGGAAGTGGTCTGACCTTCTTCTTAGCTGAAGCAAGATTCAATTTGGTCGGCGGGTTGACCGAACCGGGATATCCACCACGTTGAAACTGCGGCTGATCCGGATAATCGATTCTTTGATGGTAGATTCCTAAAATCACTCGACGAAATGAACTCTCAATCACTCGCAGATCTCTCAACGTCAAATTGCACTCTTCCAGTTGACCATCCAGGAATTTATTCTGAATAATATTTCTGACCAGCGAGGACAAGCGACCGGCCGTTGGTTCATCCAGAGAGCGAGCTGCAGCCTCAATACTATCCGCAAGCATTAAAAGTGCGGCTTCCTTAAACTGAGGTTTTGGCCCCGGATATCTAAAATCATCTTCATGAACCATATCGATATCCTCGTCCTGATCTTCGATCGCTTTATTGAAAAAGTAACTGATCAAAGTCGTTCCATGATGCTGACGAATTCCATCGATAATGGCTTTTCCAAGCTTATGCCGGTATCCCATCTCAGCGCCATCTTTCACATGCGCAATCAAAACCGTCTTACTCATATGCGGTGAGATATGTTCATGAGGATTATGACCCGGACGCTGGTTCTCAATAAAATAATGAGCGTGCTCCATCTTTCCAATGTCATGGTAATAGGCCATCACCTTTGCAAGCAAAGGGTTGGCCCCAATCTCTTCAGCTGCAGCCTCAACCATGCTTCCGACCACCAAAGAGTGATGATAAGTTCCAGGGGCTTTTACAATCATATCCTTCATCAGCGGGTGATTAAGACTTGAAAGCTCAAGAAGCTTCACATCGGTTGTGTAATTGAACATACTCTCAAGCAGTGGAATGAAGGTCATTGTCACCATAGAGGCAAAAACTCCGGACAAGAATCCAAAAGTCACGTTCCAGAAAAGATGATCAATAAAACTCAGCTCGCGAACTGAAATCAAAAACGTTATCACTGCAATGACGATCGCGTTTACAAGTCCTGCGCGAATTCCAGCCCAATAGATATCATTTCTTCTCTTGCACGAGTAAACTCCTCTTGCGCCGGCAATCCCACCAATCACAGAAAAGATCAGCATTGGAAAGTAAAAACTAGGATCCACCATAAGAGCGACGACCACCGAGAAGAACAAGGTGAAGAGCCAAACCATTTCACCATAAGGAATAAGAAGCCCTACCAGCATCGGACCTGCGGCAACTGGTGCGGCAAATAGAAAACTCGAAGCCGGAACAGTGCTTGAAAACTCATCCACAAAAGAGCCATCGACGATGAATAGGTAAAGCTTAGTGATCACTGAGACTAAAACCAGGACCACACCCATGGCGTAAAAATCTTTGGCCTCCAGATGAAACTTGGAGCGCAGTGTTCGGCGGATATAATTGAAAAACACGGCTATCGAAATAAAGAACAGCAGTGCCACAGCAAGTGCGACATAATCCATTCTTCGTCCACTTTGCAGATTGTTGATTTCGGAAATCAATAGCATATGAGTGGGCTGAACAACTGCGCCTTTAGCGACAATCAGCTGATTTTTGCGAACAGAAATCTGAACTGGGAGAATCGCGTCTCTGGCCTCAGCTCTTCTCTCAAGAGTTTCTTTCTTATTATAAATCAAATTCGGAACACGAATGGATCTAGCTAAATTTGTGAGTGAGCGTTTATCACGTGAGCTCAATTGCGAAAAACCTCGGACTCCCTCAAGAGAGAAGTCACTATCGCGTCGAATATCTCTGACTTCAGCAACTGGCAATAATGATCCGCTGCCTCCTTCTTCTGAAGACTGAACGAGAATCTGATCCGTGTGATCGGCCAGCTCCACTCCACGACCATCTATGATTTTATCTGAAGACCAGCTCAAAAGACTGCGAACAAGGATGTTCTCGATCCGTGGAGAAAAACGATTCTCCGTTAGCCACTCAAAAGTGACCTGAGAAACTTCAACCCCTAAAAGATCATCAAACTTCGCTTTATGGCGAACGAAATCCTTAATCAGTTCCTCGCGAGCTTCTTCGCTCTTCGGCCACGTCACAGACTTCAATTCGTCTCGCATTTCACGAAAAGCGGCATAGACCCGATTCAGGACTTGCTCATAGATCGCGGGATCATATTCAAAAACCGGAGGAATTGTGGCTTCTGCAGCTAGGCGTTTTGCTTCAGTTGCGCGCTCATCGACGACTTGAAAAGAAATTGGAGATTTGATGTCGCTGGCAGCCGGTCTTCCGACGTCCACTGATTCATTGAAATTGATTTCAAAAAACACTATGGAAGAGAGAACCAGACAGTATAAAAAGACCAGACTCCACCATCGGATCTTGGATCGCTGATCAAAATCACGCCAGAATTTCCTAAAAAAGCCCTGATTGAATGGCAGGCTCTTCACCCAATCTAAAAATGGAGCGGACTTCTCCTTAGAGATTGAGTGCTTTTGTAGATTCTTACGATGATCCATAGTTCAAACCCTCACTCATTGTCCTTTTTTTAGATCACGCCCGCGACAAAAAATGTTAAAGTCCGCAGAAATGATACCATAGACTGGAGACGAAAGGCGAGTGAATGGCAAATCCACCAGCAAACTTACGCACCTTTGAATCGCTTCTTGAGATCGTTCAAGAATTGCGAGGCGAAAACGGCTGTCCTTGGGATAGAGAACAAACCCATCAAAGTCTAGCTCGATATGCCATCGAAGAAGTCTACGAACTCGTTGAAGCTATTGAAAACGAATATAATGACTCTGAGCTCATGGGTGAACTTGGAGACGTGCTTTTTCAGGTGGTTTTGCACAGTGAGATCGCCCATCAGGAGAAGCGCTTTGATATTTTTGACGTGATCGAAAAACTGGCGGAAAAAATGGTCCGTAGACACCCCCATGTTTTCTCAGACGTCAAAGTCGCAAACAAAGAAGAAGTGGTGCGCAACTGGGACGCAATCAAAAAAGGCGAGCGTGCGGAATCCAAAACATCGCTTGCCACACCCAAAGGTCTGCCGGCACTTATGGAAGCCGAAAAAATCGGAAAGAAGACCAAGAAATTCGGGTTTGATTGGCACAACACCAAAGACGTTTTAGCCAAGGTCAAAGAAGAAGTTTCAGAGATTGAAGACGCCATTGATCGGAATTCAAAAGAAGATACCGCGTCTGAAATTGGCGATGCTTTGTTTTCACTCGCCCAGCTGGCGAGGCATTTGAACATGGATCCAGAACAGTGTTTGCGTCAAACCAACACACGATTTCGCACTCGCTTCCAACTGATGCTTGAAGAAGTTCATGGCGATGAATCCGCATTCACAGCCCTTTCGGACGAGCAAAAAGAAGCTTTATGGGCAAAAGTTAAGAAAAAAATTCTAAAGCGTTAGGTAGCCATTGCTTTCTCTAACCCGAGTCCACATAAAGAGATTGATGCGCTTTATTTTCTTATTTTTCCTCGCATTCTCGCCGTTTGCATTTGGTCATAATCCTTTCATCTCCGGCCTCGAATGCACTCATTATCTGAATGAAAAAGTGGATGTCTCTATCATCCGTAAGACTGTGAATGACGGGGCAGTACGATTTGGTGAGGATCTGATTGCATCACTTCGTTCAAAACGAGGCGCTAAGGTCAAGATGTCGCTTCCAAATGGAGTGTGGATTACAAATCCAAAAGAGCCTTTTCACTGCTCAATATGTGTCTATGCCAGTGATCGACTTGTTGAAAATCTCAAAGAAATATTCCCAACGTTGAATTGGCAAAGAGTGACTACTCTTTACCCTTTTCAAGGCATTTATCTTCACGATTATGTTATCGCGCAGAATTTTCTAGAAAATAGCCCACTTATTATCGATCCCACTATCCGCCAATTCTTCTTTCTAAAATTTAAATCCGGCGAGATTTCTAAAGGTCAATTTCATAAGATTCCACGCATTTTTGTCGGATCAAGAAATGAACTCATTCATTTGTTTCAGTCTTTCGGCATTATCAATTGGCGGCTTTATTTCGAGACCGAAATCGCCTCACCACAAACTCCACTTCCGGAGCTTTAAAAAGAGCCGCACATCCAAAGTAGCCTATTCCAGAAAAAACAATAACCAAAATGCTCGCAAAACTTCTTCCTAAATAAACTTGTAGCTGCGGCAAAAGGTAGACACACAAAAGAGCGATAGAGACCAATCCCGGAACCCAGCGGCGTATGTTCCAAATCACCTTTGACCACTGAAGTGATCCTAGTTTTCTGTGAAAGAAAATATTTAATAAAGCCATATTCAGAATGGATGAGATGGTCGTTGCTGCCGCAAGCCCAGCCAATCCATACTCATTCACAAGATAATGACCAAGTGCCATGTGCACAACCAAACAGATCACAGCAAAAATGGCTGGGCTTTTGGTGTCTCCCAGGGCATAGAATCCAGGACTTAAAACCTTTGCCACACTGGTGGCTAGAAGTAAGGCCGCATAAATCGACACCACTTGCGCTGTCATTTGAATGTCGAACTCTGTAAAACTCCCACGTCCAAACAAAAGATCTGTGATGGCACTACTCATTAAGAACATTCCCAATGCGCTCGGCAGAGCTAAAAACAAAAGAGACCTCATTGCACGGTGGGCCTCATCAAGTAAGAGATCTTTCCGATTATCACTTAAGTAATTCGAAAATCGCGGAAGAAGTGCTGCACCTAAAGAAATGGCAATAAGACTTTGTGGCAGCTCTAAAATCCGGTCCGCGCAGTAAATATAACTCTGAGCTCCCTCTTTCAGGCGGGCTGCAAACGCCGTGTTCACCAAAGTCATAACCTGAAAAACACCAAGTCCCAAAACTCCAGGTGCCATTTTCTTT
>CAZWVK010000154.1:0-5320 GCA_964636785.1 uncultured Pseudobdellovibrionaceae bacterium
AGTTCGCACCGGTCGCGCACAAGTTTCTATGCTCGACGGCATCAAGGTGAATTATTACGGAACACCAACTCCATTGAATCAGGTCTCCGCAATTTCAACACCCGATGCGCGCTCTTTTTTAATTTCACCATGGGAAGCCTCCATCCTGAAGGAAATTGAATCTTCCATTGTAAAAAGTGATCTTGGAATGACTCCTCAAAATGATGGAAAAGTAATCCGTTTGAAAGTTCCGGAACTCACTGAAGATCGCCGTAAGGAATTGGTAAAAGGTGTAAAGAAAACCTGTGAAGAAGCGAGAATCGCTGTTCGCCAGGTCCGCCGTGAAGCCAATGATGAATTAAAAGCTGATTTAAAAGACAAAAAGATCAGTGAGGATGAGCAAAAGCGTTTAACCGAAGAAGTTCAAAAAATTACAGATGAATACATCAAAAAGATCGATGAATTGGCAGAAGAAAAAGAAAAAGAATTACTTACTCTCTAAAAGGATTTTCGCTTGAACCCACTTAATCACCTCGCAATCATCATGGATGGGAATGGCCGGTGGGCACAGAAACGAGGTCACAACCGCTTCTTTGGTCACTCAAGAGGCGCACGCGTCGCCAAAATGGTCGTCGAAGAATGTGCGCAGCTTGGCCTTTCTCATCTAACTCTTTTTGCATTTAGTACTGAAAACTGGCGACGCCCTAAAGATGAGATTTCTTTTTTAATGAAGCTGCTCGCAAAGTGGCTTGCGAAAGAGCGTCGTAATTTAAAAGATCAGAATATTCGTTTTCAAATCATAGGCGATGTGAATCGACTCCCAAAATTCGCAAGAGACGAAGTGCAAAAAGCTCTTGAAGAAACCAAAGATTGCTTTGGGATGACTTTTACCTTGGCGCTCTCTTATGGCGGGCGCCAAGAGATTGTTTCTGCTGTGCGCTCACTTGCAAAAAAGGCGACCGATGGTGAGTTTAAAGCAGAAGACATTTCTGAAGAGATGTTCGCCGCTGAATTGGATAGTGCATTTCTTCCAGATCCAGATCTCATCATTCGCACAAGTGGTGAGTCGAGACTTTCGAACTTTATGTTATGGCAATGTGCATACAGCGAGCTGCATTTCTACGATTGCACCTGGCCTGAATTTCGTATTGCGGACTTGCAGAATTCATTCGAGATTTTCGGAAAGAAAGAAAGACGATTTGGCCAAACCTCAGCCCAAGTGATTCGTTTAAAAGATGTTCAAGGATAACTCTCTTGCCGTTAGGGTTGTTTCTGCAGTCTTGGCCGCGTCCTTTCTAATTGCTATTTATTGGTTTCTCAGAATCCAGGGACTAACATTAATCTGTTTGATGATCGCCCTTCTCTCTGTGCGTGAATTCAAACGATTGATGTTTCATCCCTCAGAGCCCCTCTCTTTTGCCATATACCACTCTCTTCTTTGTTTATTCTTAATTCTGGCCTTATTCGTCTTTCATTGGCCGGCCACTCTTTGTTTTGGCGTAACGGGCGCTTTATTTTTGGGCGGCATGATTGTTTTGGCTCGCGAGAAGATCACCAATGAGAGGCTGCTTTTTGTCTTAGGGCTCGGATTATTTAGTTTTTACTACTGCATTTTATGTCCCTGGTTCGCTTTCGAAATGGTTCAAATGAAAAACGGAGACCTTTGGTTTTTATTTCTCCTTCTTGTAGTTTTTGCGAGCGATACTTTTGCATATTTCGGCGGACGGTTTTTTGGCAGACGTCCACTCAACCCTTCAATTTCACCAAAGAAAACCATTGAGGGCGCTCTCTCTGGGGTTCTAGGTTCTTTGGTTGTGAGCCTCGCCTTTTACTGGATGGCTCGTCCCGACCTTTCGCTAGAGCTTATTCTGCCGTTTGGTTTATTGAGTGGAGCATTGGGACAAACTGGTGACCTGCTTATGTCTCTTGTAAAGCGAGTTTCACATGTCAAAGATTCCGGACGCCTACTTCCTGGCCATGGCGGAGCTCTTGATCGAGTCGATGGGGTTTTACTTGTATGTCCGCTGATCTACACCTTGGCCACGTTGGTGCATTAGGACTGGCTCTATTTCCTGTTTGAAACTACGATAGTGGTATGGATTCAATCATCAGCAGCATCTATCAAATATTCTCATCAATCGGACCCTTCATACTTCTTCTCGGCTTACTCGTATTTGTCCATGAACTTGGGCACTTCCTAGTCGCAAAATGGTGTGGAGTTAAAGTTGAAGTTTTCAGTCTCGGTTTTGGTAAGAAACTTTTGCAGTATAAATATGGGGACACCAACTATTGTGTTTCTATGATCCCACTTGGCGGCTACGTTAAGATGTATGGCGAGAGCTTGCAGGCTGAGGTCACTCCGGAAGAACGTAGCAGATCGTTTATTCATAAGCCTGTCGGACAAAGAATCGCAATAGTTCTTGCCGGGCCTTTGATGAATCTTTTCTTCGCGTTCGTTCTTTTTGTATGTATTGGCTTTATTGGTGACCGCCAGCCCGCGGCCGTCGTTGGTGATATCACTGAGACTTCCGTCGCCTATGAAGCTGGATTTCGCAGCGGAGATCGGATTCTCGAGATCAATGGTAAGTCCGTACAAGGCTGGACCGAGGTGAGTGAAAAAGTGTCTGCTTCCACTGACCAGAAGCTCACCTTCCTCGTGAGCCGCGGCGAAGAAAATTTAACGATTGAAGCCACTCCGAAAGTTGGAACTAACGACAATATTTTCAGTCGTTCAAGTGAAGTCGGACAGATCGAGGGCCTGACTTTTGAGGCGGACTCTTCGCTGGTTGGAGTACCAGATCCCAACTCAAAGGCCTATCAAGCGGGATTAAGAAGTCTCGATCTTGTGACTCATGTTAATGATGAACCCATTGCAACCTTTAGAGACTTGGATCTGAAAATTTCTCAAGCCTCGGAGCCTTTGCATCTTAAGGTACAAAGTTTCCTCAATGCAGAAAGAGGAGAGATTCGTGAAATCACCTTAGAGCCAGGAGCTTCAGCAAAGGAACTTGGTTTGGAGTTCGCGGAAACGTATGTTTTGAAAGTGAAAGACGATTCACCGGCTGGACGAGCGGGTCTTCAGCCTGGAGATAAAATCACCTCCGTGAAAGGTGAGGCCGCATCAAGCTGGTCGGATATTCTAAATGCTATTAAGACCTTTGATCCTGAATCCAATAAAAGTATTCAGGTCACGGCACATCGAAACTCTGAAGATGTTCAATTCGAACTCATCCCTGAGATGACTCAGTTGATGACTGAAAAAGGACAGGAAGAAAATCGCTTTACCATTGGCATTATATCTTCCAATTTGAAAGTGGGCCCGGAAACTATTTTCTTTCGACCAGATGGCGCGCTCAATAAACTCGCCTATGGTGTTGAGCAAACTTGGATGTGGACCGAGTTCACCGTAATGAGTATTGTGAGATTATTTCAAGGAATGGTCTCGCCAAAAAATATCGGCGGTGTCATTACAATAGGTCGAGTGGCAAATCATTCGTATGAGTCCGGAATTTCTGTTTTTCTGAAAACAATGGCGATCATTTCAATCAATCTCTTTCTTCTTAACTTACTTCCGGTGCCTGTTTTGGACGGCGGCCACTTGGTCTTTTTTGGGCTTGAGGCGATTAAAGGCTCACCCGTGTCTTTAAGAAAGCTCGAAATTGCACAGCAAGTGGGACTGATGTTGCTGCTCATGCTGATGGCTTTTGCACTTTTCAATGATGTGACGAATCTCTTTTCTAGCCGTTGGTAGAATGTGGTCTTGTTTGTCGAAACAAGCTGGGAAAAAGGAAGTTTAGCTCTTGCTGATTTAGCAGGAGCGATCAACGAACTTTCTTGGCAAAAGCAATCTTCCCACTCCGAAGTCATTACAATGAAGTTTGAGGAGCTTATTCAGGGCTCAAGTTCAAAGATTAGCAAAGTCGTTGTGAATGTAGGACCCGGAAGTTTTACGGGTGTGCGCGTGGGTTTAGGTTTTGCGACGACTTTGGCTTATTTGAATGATCTGCCGATTTACGCTCTCAATTCTTTAGAGGTGATGGCACGAAAAGCAAATAAAAGGGGCCAAATCCTAGTCACAATTCCTGCGATCAAAGGGCATTTTTACTCGGCTGGTTTCGAAGTGTCACAAAATGGGATGAAACCTATTTTTGAGCCGCAATCCAAGTCGGAATCAGAAATTGAGGAATTGAGGACTAAATTTGACGTGTTTATCGATGGGTCGAGCTCCGAAAACCGCCTCACGGCCTCGGATTTGGTCCAGTTTTTTCAAAATCCACCCTATTCGCTCAAAGAACTTTCATGGAAATTCGTTAAACCTCTTTATTTGAGACGCTCAGAAGCCGAAGAAAAGCTAAGGATTGGTTTGCTTAAGCCAATGTATGCGGAAAGTGAGCAGGAAATTGAGCGAAAAAAGCCGAAATAATGTGATTGATCTCAGGGGAAAAGTTTCTCCTGCATCGACTATTATTGCTGTTGGCGCAGGAAAAGGCGGCGTTGGAAAGTCTTTCCTTAGCTCAAGCCTTGCTTACTTCTTAGCTCAAATGGGTCATAAAACTCTACTTATTGATCTGGATATTGGAGCTGCAAACCTTCACACCTGGCTCGGCGAAGGATTACCGCAAAAAGGAATCAATGAATTTATCAACGACACATCTTTGTCCTTATCAGATGTTATCCATCACACACAAAAAAGCAATTTAAGCCTGATCACTGGATCATCGGACTCCATATTCACTGGCGACCTCAACGATCCGCAAAAGTCACGGCTGATGTCCGCGATATTTAATTTTCCAACCGATTTTATTATATTGGACCTCGGCGCAGGCACTCATACCGCAACTTTGGATTTCTTCTTGATGGCGCAGCACCACTTGGTTGTGTTTACTCCAGAACCTTCAAGTATTGAAAATGCCTATCGTTTTATAAAGGCTGCCTTTTATAGGAAATTAAAACGTTACGACCATCGTCTAGATTTAGACAGATTCATCAGTGAGCTCGCAAAGGAAAAAGTCAGCATTAAATCGCCAGCGGATCTTTTATATTCTTTTGAGCAAAAATATCCTGAAATGGTTCCACTCTTACACGAAGTGATGGAACGGCTTCATTTTCAAATTGTTCTTAATCAAATTCGCACAGCACAAGATCGCCAGCTTGGAAAAGGCATTCGCAGTGTGTGTCAACGCCACTTCGGTTTGAACTGTTCCTATTTAGGAGCACTCAGCTATGATAATGCGGTATGGCAGTCTTTACGTCAGAAAAAACACCTTTTAGTGGCGAATCCTTACAGGATCTACCCGATTAACGGGGGCAGTCGAACTTTCGTTAAGAACAATAATGTTTC
>CAZWVK010000155.1:0-5309 GCA_964636785.1 uncultured Pseudobdellovibrionaceae bacterium
GGCCCGAATGGGATTCTAAAGTTTTTAAGTTTAAGTTTTTAAGTTGGAAGGATATAAGCTCTGTTAGGTCTTGTTCATCATCAACGATTAGAACGAGCTTCATATACTCCTTTAAGTTAAACCATTAAGCATCAGGCGAAAAATCTGGCGCTGGGCTCAAAGCATCTTCAATAACGCCTTCTTCAAGAACAGCCTCTTCTATAGGGGCCACTTCCACTTCTGCCGCTTCCAATACTTCATTCACTTCCGTCTCTTGAGATTCTGCCTGTCTTAAGCTTTCGTCAAACTTTTCAAGCCAATTCAGGTCTTTTTGCTGAACCTCTTCCCCAAGTGCGATGGCATCACGAATATCTCGAGCACGCTCTTTATCGCGTGCTAGTTTTTCACGCTGCTTCTCTTGCTCAAAGAAGTCCGAAGTCGTGGTGATCTTTTCGAGTTGATCAGTGATCTTCATCAACTCATCTTCCCCTTCGGAATAAGTCATTCCCACTTCTTGAGAAAGCCCTTCGGTCAAATCACCAAGCGTTTCTTTTTCTTCCTCTTCGCCTATGCCTTCCGGAATCAGCTGATCAATCTCGCTAAGTGATGGAAGTTCTTTGATATTTCTTAAACCAAAGATCTCAAGGAATTTCTTTGTGCTTTGATAAAACATGGGCTTTCCAGGAAGATCACTTTTCTCACCAAACGCAACAAGCCCTTTTTCCATAAGAGCGCGAAGCAAGTGCCCACTTTCCACTCCACGGATCTGATCGATCTCTGCCTTTGTAATAGGCTGTTTATAAGCCACAATCGACATCACTTCCAAAGCCGGCCCTGAAAGTTTAAAAGGTCTTGCCTTAACGGATTGCCTTAAGAACTTCACGTTGTCGCTTTTTGTTCGTAGCTGATATCCGCCACTCACTTCTTCCAAAGTGAATCCCCGTCTTGGATTGGCGTAATCCGAGGCCAGTGTTTCAAGAGCGGCTTTGATGTTTTTAGAGCGAACATTCGTTCCTTTGAAGTTTTGCTTCATCGCTGCAAAACTGACTGGACGATCAGTTGCAAATAAAAAGCTCTCTAAAATAGAGACCAATTGATCATCATCAATAAATACAACGTCTTCAATTTCAGCCGATTCAAAAGACTCAAGCTCAGATCCAGAAACTTCCACTTCCGGAGCGGCTTCGATTTCTTCTTGAGCTAGGATTTCTTCTTCACTTGGAACTTCTTCCAAGGCTTCTTCATCGCCCATCTGATTGGCGATGGCCTTTAACTCCTCTTCAGAAAATTCCTCTGGGATTTCTTCAGAAGCCTCTTCAGCCACTTCTTCTAAACCTTCGTTTTCATCTAAAAAATCTAAATCATCAGACGAGTTCTTGCCCATCGACTCCATCCTCTCCTTTTTGCGAATCCGCAACTTCTGTATCTACAGCCCCGGAATCCATAGCTTCAAGGCGGCGCTCTTCTTCAAGAATTTCTTCATCCGACGCCCCTTCAGCTTCAATAAAATCAACCTGCTCACTCAAATTCAACTGCGCCTCTTCGGAATCCCCTTGCGGCATTTCCGATTCATCAAGGCTCATACTTTTTGCGATGATCTCATCGGCCTTTTCTTGAGAGTTCACATTCTCATAGCCTTCCACTTGCGAGACCACATCTTTTTCAATGGCTTTTTTGGTTTCCACGTGAATGTCTTCAAAGACCTCACTTTGAAAAAGCGAAACAAACCCAATCTTTGCAAGCTCTAGAAGCGAAAGAAATGTCACTAGCACAAGATTTGGATCTTTTTTATCCGCCTCTGGCATCAACTCCTGAAAACGCTTTCTTTGACCAACAACAAGCGCTTCTTTGATTTCTAAAATGCGCTCAGAAATACTTTTAAGTTCCCCTGCCACGCGGTGAACTGTTTTTTTCATCGCCTTTAAAACCAGACGATAAGATTTAATCAGCGCGAATAAAGGATTTTCTTCAACTAAAATCTCACCCTCAGTCACAGGATCAAGAGCTGTTCTTTCGCCTCTGGCATAAACATCGCGGCCAAGAAGTGGTCTTTCATAAAGCTCTTTTGAGAGCTTTTGAAATCTTTGATACTCAACCAGTCTTTGCACCAATTCTTTTCTAGGATCTTGGATTTCGCCGTCTTCACTTTGCTCACCTTCATGAGAGGGAAGAAGCATTTTGGATTTGATTTGAATCAAGGTCGCAGCCATGGCCACAAAATCACCCGCCACTTCAAGATCGAGCTTCTTCATGGCCTTGATGTATTCCAGGTATTGCTTGGTGATTTGATTGATATTGATGTCAAAGATATCCATCTCCTGCTCGCGTATGAGATACAGCAGCAGAGCCAAAGGACCTTCAAATCTCTCTAAGTGGACTGTTAATGCCAAAATTCGACTCCTATAAAGCCAAAAGACCATTGGAACAAGACAATGGCCTAGAGATCAACCTCTTTTTAGGCGAATTTTTAACTTTAGATAAGTGCGCTTAAGTTCACGGAAATATTGATCATTACCTGGGCAACAATATACACGGGATAGGCTAAAAAGCGAAATCCCCCGAGTAAAAAAGCAGCAATCAAAACCATGGATAAAGTGGCCTGATTCATCTCCAACCAGCGATTGGCGCTATAGGGTAAAAAGCGCGCCAGAACTTTTCCGCCATCCAGCGGGTGAAGAGGGATCAGATTAAAGAAGGCTAAGAACAGATTGATCAAGATGAACATCTTCATCATTTCAACGAGTGCGGAAGTCGACCCCCCTGCATACCCTGCGAATAAAATCGCAAGAACAAAAGTCGCAACCGCAGCTAAAAGCAGATTTGAAAGTGGCCCAGCAAGAGCGATCCAAAACATATCTTTTCTTGGGTTTTTAAGATTTCGTCCATCCACGGGAACAGGCTTCGCCCACCCAAAAAACGGAGTGGCAAAAAGAATCGCCATAATGGGAAGCGCATAAGTTCCAATAATATCCGCATGGGAAGTCGGATTCAGAGTCAATCGCCCTAGACTTTCCGCCGTATTGTCGCCCAGGCGCTTTGCCACCCAGCCGTGAGCGTACTCATGAAAACAGAGCGCAAAAAGAAAGGGCACAAAGTAAATTCCAAGCTTATAACCGATTTCAACAAGATTTAATTCCGACATATTCCGCCACTTTACTTAAAAATCGAAAAAATTCCTAGTGAGGAAACGGATTTCCGTAAATCGGACTCACTCAAGCGAAACAGGGACTTAGAGCTGATTGAAAGCGTGTCACTTGATTGCATTAGAGCCAGTTCAAAGGAAAGGAAATGGCTATGAAAAAGGCTTTGATGTATAGTAGAAGACTGAAAGATGTAGGACTAAGCCAAGAGCAGGCCGAGGTTCACATAGGAATTTTAGAGGAAATTGTTGAGGACGAGATGGCCACGAAAGCGGATCTTCAAAACCTAAAATTAGAGACCTTAAATGCGATCTCTAGCCTGGAATCTCGGATTCAGATTTCAATCCAGGCTCTAGACGGAAAGATTTCTGCGCTCGAACAGGAATCTGGATTTATGATGAAGGCCATGGAGCAAAGAATCCTTATAAAAATGGGCGTTATGCAGATTGCATCCATAAGTGTCATGCTCGCATTCATAAAACTAATGATTTAATTCCAAAAGAACTCCCAGAGCCTAGACCAAAGAGGCCATTCACCCTGGTCCAGGCTGCCAAACTCTTAACATCCGCCTTACAATTAAAAAATGTCATCTGACAAAGCAGATAAAACAGATAAAACAGATAAAAAAGTCATCTTTGATAATATCCACGGCTATATCACTCTCAACCGCGTTGAAAACCGAATTCTAGAAACACTTTATTATCAGCGCCTCAGATGGATCAGGCAGCTTGGATTTAGCTTTTATATCTTTCCTGGAGCGACTCACACCCGTCATGCCCACGCCCTTGGCGTTTCGCACATCATGGATCGGATTTTAAAAAGTATAGGCCTTGCGACAACGGACGAGAGACTTTTTAACCCAAAAGCTCAAGACGAAACCACAAGGTTTCACCGCACCATGCGACTGGCAGCTATGCTTCATGACATTGGAACCTTTCCTTTTTCGCACTCAGTTGAGATGGGCTATATCAATCATTATAAAAAGCAAAAAAGGCATGGCCAAAAGCCAAAGTATAAGGCCAATCACGAGACTCTTGGGCGCCATTTGATTCAAAACACCGATTTTGAAGGTGGGATCACTAGAATCTTAAAAGAAGAAGGAATCGATCCCGTTCTTTTATCCGATATTATTTCCGGTGAATCAAAAAACACTTTGGCCAATCAGCTTATGCATGCCGATGTGGACGCCGATCGCATGGATTATTTGATTCGGGATGCAAAACACACCGGCGTCAATATTGGTCTTTTTGATCTGGATTTTTTAATCAGAAATCTTCGCGTTTTTACAGAAAAAGACGGCAAACAGATGCTCTGTGTTCATGAAGATGGCCTAAACGTTGTGGATTCTTTTTTGGTGAGTCGGTATTTTTGGTACTCACAGATCATTCATGAAGGAACTGGGTATAAATTTGATCTTTTAGCTGCAAAGATTTGTGAGTACTTCTTAGAAAACGGTCTGATTTTTTCTTTTGATGAGTTGATGGAACAATTGGCTCCAAATCCTTATAAGTACTTTACTTTTGATGATGCTTACTTCGTCTCAAAGCTTCATGCTTATCTGGACGGTGGAAATGTTCACCCCATGATCAAAGAACTAACCGAGATGCTCGCGCGCCGTCAGCCGCCTTCACAGATTCGTGTTCAGCCTTTTGTTTCAAGCGTGGTTGAGAGTGAAGATCATAGACAAGCCCTGGTCAATCAGTGCGAAAAGGCCGTTCAGTGGCTTGAGAGTGAGCTTAAAAAATTAGATCCCAATGCCTGGATGATTTCTGATATTCCATCCAGAGATGTGATGTTCACCAAAAGCACAGAGAGTTTAAAAAAGGACAATCACACAACACCACTAAAATCCCGTGATTCCGTGAAAGTCATCACCAGGCATGGTGATATTCGATTGCTGGTAGAGTCTTCGAATTCTTTGATGAAAATTTTGAGTCAGTACCGAAATTTTATTCCAAGGGTCTATGTCAGCCCCAAAACCTATGAGCTTCTCAAATCCAAAGGTGTGATCGAAACTCTCCGCCAAACAAACTGGTGAACTGAGGCTCCGTCTTTTTTGAGCTACACTGCAACAATTCGAATTTCGGATGTTTGGAAGTGAAATCAATCAACCAGGCGATTCTGAGCAGAATTTCGATTTTGCAAACTTAGCCTGTCGCCAAGGTCCCTAAAAAACAAAGTCTCCTCACT
>CAZWVK010000156.1:0-3470 GCA_964636785.1 uncultured Pseudobdellovibrionaceae bacterium
ATCTTTATATACAATAAAGGTGAATGGGAAATGGGACGTTTCTGGATTGCTATTTGTTTAATGACTTTAATTTTGATGGGTTGCCAACGCCCCATCTCAGACGATGTATCGAAAATCACAATCGAAGTTCCTAAAAAACTAGAGAGTGTCGGAAGCCTCACTGCTCTTCCTGCTGGAAGGAAAGCTTGTTTCGGCATCAACGTCACAGGTCCTGGAATCCCAAGTCAACAAGCAAACTCCTGTAGCCCTTCTACGGGAGTGACTGCTGGCTTTGTTGAATCAGGCCAGGTCATTGAGGCATCTGTTCCAAAAGGTCTTGCGAGAAAAATTGAACTCTTGGTTTATCTACAAGCCGTTGGTCAGGATCTTCCCTGCCCCAAATTAAATGCAAGTTTCACTCCTTCTCAGCTTTTAAATACCTATCGAGTTGCAAGCCAAGATGGAGTTGATCTGACCGCAAGCGAAGTCGCAGTCACCATGACAATGAGTTTTCCAGGCCTAAGTCAGCATCTTGCTCAAGAATTAGCAATGCCTGCGGCATGCATCGCAAACGCCTCGCCTGCAAACCCCCCAGGATTTGGCGTAACCGCTGCTCGTGGTTTCGCCAGTGGCACTGGGGTTCAGCTTTATGGTCGCGTAGGCGCGACCAAAAACGCGCCCGTTTTAAGTGGCGGAGGAGTCAAACTCTATGTTCGCGAATAAAATCTTCGCACTAATAGTGCTTTTTTCATCGACGTCCGTCTTCGCCAATAATTTTAATTTCGATGGCGTACTCACTGACAGCTCTGACAATCCGATTGAAGGTGCGTCAGTGCAGATCAATGTTCAACTCCGCAGCCCCGGCGCAGAGGATTGTAAGCTTTTTGAAGAGAACCACACACTTAATATGACCGGATCTGAAGGGCGTTTTTCAATAAAAATTGGAAGTGGAGCAAGAGTAGATGCGAATCCATGGACTTTATCGAATGCGTTTTCCAATCGAGTAGCATTTACTGGCGTAGCCTCTTGTGTTTCAGGAACTGTTTACAACCCCGCACTTACTGACACTCGCCTACTTCAAATTCAAGTGAATGATGGAGGAGGATGGGTCACGCTTTCACCACGATATACTTTGGCCCATGCACCTACGGCCATGCATGCAGAAACTGTGGGTGGTTTTGATTCACAATCTATTCTTCGAGTTGAAGACGCAGGGACACTTGGATCGACGAGCCCATTAACGTCTAGTCAATACAGCGAGATTCTATCACTGGTTGCCGGCACATCCGCGCTTTATTCAAAACCAAATCAGTTCAATGGGTCTACGCTTCCTGCTATAGGCAGTGGCGAGAGTGTAAGATGGAATGGATCAGCGTGGGAATCATTTACTCCGCTCGTTTCAGGTGGAGAAACCGACCCCACAGTTCAGGCATTCGCGAAGAGTTCACTTCCAACTTGTACGGTTGGTGAAGTCTTAAAGTCCGATGGAACTGCTTTTACTTGTGTCACTGATGCCAGTGGCGGAGGTGGCTGGACAGCAGTGGATGCCACGGATTCCGTAAAAGGGATTCTGAGTGTACCAACCGCCGGTGGACTTCAAATTACAAGTGGAGCGATTTCTCTCCCTGATCAACCCATTACTCCTGGTGAATATTCAAAAGTCACAGTCGATCAAAAAGGAAGAATCACAAGTGTTGATAATTTGAATGGCGATGACATCACTTCGGGAACGATTAGTGGTTCAACGGCAATCAGCACCTCTGGAAATCTCACAACGTCTGGAGATCTGTCTGTAGCAGGAAGTGCAACGACTGGGAGTCTTTCATCCCGACAATTCAATCTCTATGATTCAGACAACACAAATTACATTCGTTTTCTAACGCCTGCGACTGGTGATCTCACCGTAAATTACAACCTTACTTTTCCTTCGGTTTTAGGAAGTGCAAACCAAGTTTTGGGAATGAACAGCACCGGGACAGCTTTAGAGAATAAAACCATTTCAGCAGGAGCTGGTGTAACAATTAATCACATTGCCGGAGGGATCGAGATTGAAGCCACGGGATCTGGCGGAACAGTTTCCAGTGTTTCAGGAACTTCACCAATCAATGTTGCAACTGGAACAACAACTCCTGTGATCAGTATCGCTGATGCCTCATTGGCAGCAAAAGGAGCCGTTCAAGTTGGAGCGGGCCTAAGTGTAACTTCTGGTGTGATTTCGCTTCCAGACACTGGAACGGCGAACACTTATGGCTCAGCCACTCAGGTCCCTGTTTTCACCACAGATGCAAAAGGTCGCGTCACGAATGTGACCAACACCACCATTTCAGGTGTGTCTCCGGTCGGCGCTGCGCTGACTGAAAACCAGGTGTGGATGGGAGACCCTACCAACCAAGCTCAAGCCAGATTCTTCGGAGTTGCGGATTTAAGAGGAGCCGTGGGCGGAGCACAACAGTTTCCGACTTCTTGTTCAAGCTCACAGACCATGACTTGGTCCGCGATCACAGATGTCTTTAGCTGTACCAATATTTCAATTTTGGGCTCTCAAGTTTCAGATCTGGGCACTGTGCTAAGTACGTTGGTTCAAAAATCTGGTGACACTATGACCGGCACCTTAAATCTTCCCGCAGACGGTCTCGCTGTTGGCTCAGATAATTTGATTCTGCAAGGTGGAAATGTAGGAATTGGAACGAACTCACCAGTGGCAAAACTGGATGTGTGGGGCCAAACTCTTTCTGATTCTTTTAAGGCCAATGCACCGGGAAGCGCGAGCACTCCAACCTATGGACTTAAGAATGGTTTGTCTGGAGGGACGGGACTTTTTAGCCCATCTACCGATGTCCTTGCGTTTTCCACAGCTAGTGTAGAGAGAATGCAAATAGACAGTGACGGCAATTTTGGAATCGGTGCACCTGCCGGCTCGGCAAGAGTGCTTATTAAAAAAGGGCTCTATCCTGAAACACTAGATATTCAGGGCGATCAGGCCGTTGATGTTAGAATCAGATCCTATGGAGACGTCGGACTTAACGACATCCCGAGAATAATTGGATCACGTGCAAGAGGAACTTCATTCAGCCCGGCAGCCGTACAGCAAAACGATGTTCTGCTAGAAATCAACGGAAGCGGAAGAGCAACAGGTGGAACTTCATATCCAGCTGGTCGAATCAAAGTCACAGCAGATGCCAATGCTGGTAGTACTCATGTCCAAGGCCGAATTGAAATGATTTTGACTGATTCAACCGGGAGTCCGGTTCCAGCGCTTTACGCCACCACCAGTTCTACGGATGCCTTTATTGGAATAAATAAAACTGCACCTGCTTATAATTTAGACGTGAATGGATCTGTCGCGGGAACTTCTGCCTATATGAATTCTTCCGATATTAGGTTCAAAAGAGATATTGCAGCACTTACTTCTTCACTGGATAAAATTCAGCAGCTTGAAGGTGTTAGTTACAACTGGAAACGCGAAGAGTTTCCTGAAAAAAACTTTGGAT
>CAZWVK010000156.1:3570-5245 GCA_964636785.1 uncultured Pseudobdellovibrionaceae bacterium
GAAGGTGTTAGTTACAACTGGAAACGCGAAGAGTTTCCTGAAAAAAACTTTGGATCATCTCGTGACTTAGGGTTAATCGCTCAAGACGTTGAAAAAGTTTTTCCAGAAGCGGTGTCTACAGACAAAGATGGTTTTAAATCTGTTGCCTATTCCATGTTAATCGCACCGATTGTTGAGGCCGTAAAAGAAATAAGTCATTGGCTTGAGTCTCATGATGAGGAGATTGCAAGCCTTAAAGCTGAAAACGAAATGCTTAAAAACTATTTATGCGAAAAAGATCCAAACGCTTCATTTTGCGAGAGGTAGATAGAGTATGAAAATATGTGGGACGTTTTTTCTGTTTTATTTTGCTATAAGTGCCTCAGCTTTTGCTCAGTCACTTCCTCAACAATTTAATTTTGATGGAGTTTTGGTGGACAATAGTGGAAACCCACTCCCCTCACCGGTTTCATCTATTAAGTTTCAGATCTTTAACCCGGCAGAGAATTGCCTTCTCTTTGAAGAGACTCACTCGAGTGTGATTTTAGATACGGTTGGTGCATTTTCACTAAAAGTCGGATCTGGAACGAGAAACTCTGCAGCTGATGGCGGCACACTTTTCAGCACTATTTTTCAAAACTCCGGAAGTATCCGAGGTGTTGATGGAACTTATTGCCCATCGCTTTATACACCAACTGCACTTGATGGAAGAAAACTGAAAATCACAGTTGATGGAATTGCACTTTCGCCTTCATACGATTTATCACCGATTCCTCAAGCTCTCGTTGCGGGTACTCTACAAGGTAAATCTCCAAGTGATTTTGTTTCATCAAGCGATCCTGCGACTCAGTCAGTAACGGGAACTCTTCAGGTGGGTGGAGATTTAAAAATCGGCAATACCGGAACATCTTGTGATGGAAGCTATGTGGGAGCACTTTCCTACAATGCTGGTCTATATGTTTGTGATGGAAGTTCTTGGCAAACTGTTGGTGGTGGCGCGTCTGGAATCACAAGTCTAAATGGCCTAACGGCTTCCACTCAGACCTTTTCAACTGGGGCAACAGGAACTTCGCCGAATTGGCAATCCAGTTCGAGTATGCATACACTAAATATCCCCATGGCGAGCACTGCAAGCGTGACAGCCGGTTTGATCTCGAATTCGGAATATCTCGCATTTCAAAATAAAATATCTTCGGTAACAGGAGTGAATCTTTCAGATGGAATGATTATTGTTGGAAACGGTGGCACTTCGACTGCCGTGGCTCCAAGTGGTGATCTCTCGATGTCAAACACGGGACTATTTACGTTGAATCCGACGCCCGTAACCGCAGGCGAGTACGGCTCATCGATTGATATCCCGGTGATTGAAGTGGATGCTGCTGGACGAGTTATCGCAGCTTCAACAACTCCCGTAACTGCACCTCCGCCGACTTCTGTTCAGGCCTTAAATGGAAGTGCTGTAAGTCCATCCTATTCTTTTAGTGCTGATACCGACAGTGGGATATTTTCATCGGCGAATGATATTTTGGCAATTTCAACGGGTGGTATGGAGCGGTTAAGAATTGGGACTAATGGCGAAGTTGGAATTGGAGGGGTACCATTCACAAACACTGCTCTACATATTATCAGACCGACAAATCCAGAAATTAAAATTGGACCAACAAGTGGTTATGCGGGAAGAGTTGGATTTGCGACG
>CAZWVK010000157.1:0-5244 GCA_964636785.1 uncultured Pseudobdellovibrionaceae bacterium
AAATGAAGAAGGCGGCGCAAAGAGCGTTTCAATGAAAGTAAAACTGCTTAGAGATAAGAAATTTTATCTCATTTTATTCTGGCTTGCATTCACGACACTTTTTGCTGTTTGGTGGATGATTCTTGGTTTGAATCATGTGTCCTTGCTTGAAGAGTTGCGACCGGAACAATCCACGCACTGGCAGGCTCAAAAGCGAATGCTCTTTTGGGAAGGTTTTTCCTGGATTGCGCTTTTACTGATTGGTGGTTTCACTTCAGTTTACTTTATGCTGAAAGAGAAAATGCACACCGAGAATTTAAAATCCTTCTTTGCATCTTTTAACCACGATGTGAAAACCTCTCTTGCTTCCCTTCGTTTACAGGCGGAAGCATTGAAAGAAGATTTAGAAAACACCTCTTTGAGTCCAAAGATTCTCGATCGTCTTATTTCAGATACAATGAGACTTCAGATTCAGCTTGAAAACTCACTTTATATGAGTACGCGTGACTCCCAACAGCTTCTACTGGAAACAAGAGAGCTTGAGCGGTTTATTGCGTCGGCTCGCTTCAGGTGGCCGCAGTTAAAAATTCATTTGCGAGGTGATGCTCTTATCGAAGTGGATGAGAGGGCATTCGTCACAGTTATAAATAACCTGATTCAAAACTCCATTGTTCACGGAGGCGCCAGTGAGATTCATTTTGAAGTGAAAGAGCAGGGCCAGAGTGATGTGGAAATTTTCTTTTATGACAATGGCACAGGCTATCCAGGACCTTTGGATCAACTAGGAAGGCTCTTTTACCGGCCCACCTCAAAAAGCGGAACCGGGATGGGACTTTACATTTGTCATGAACTTGTAAAAAGAATGAATGGACGGTTCTTAGTGACCGCCAAAGAAGGTAAGGGCTTTTCAGCGGTTTTTAGTCTTAAAGGGCAAGTGATATGAAGAGGATTCTTCTTGTTGAAGATGATCAAAGCCTCGGACTAACCCTTGAGGAAAGATTGCTGAAAGAGGGCTTTGAAGTCATCTTGGCCCAGAATATTTCACAGGCTGAATCTGCACTCAAGACGCGTTTTGATCTTGTGATTCTGGATATCGGACTTCCAGATGGATCCGGTCTTGAGTTCGCAAAGAAAGTAAAGCTGGCGCAGAGCTCTCCTTTTCTTTTTGTAACGGCACAAAGCGATGCGGAATCGCGATTGAAAGGTTATGAGCTAGGTGCTGAGGAATTTATTCCCAAACCGTTTCACCTTAAGGAATTTATGATTCGTGTTCGTCACGTGATTGAGAATCATTCCCGAACTCAGGTCTATTCTTTGGATTCCAATGCCGAAATTGATTTCGATTCTTTTTTGATTTCATTAAACGGCAAAAAAGAAAATCTGAACCAGAAAGAAATCCAAGTTTTAAAAGCGCTGATTGAAGCATCACCAAAAGTCGTTTCACGGGATCACTTATTAAACAGCATCTGGGGAGAAGAGGCTTTTCCAACTCAAAGAACCGTAGACAATGTGATTTTACGTTTGCGATCAGCTCTTGGTGATCGCTTTGGTAAAAGAATCCAAACCGTACGCGGAGTAGGTTACAAGTGGCTATAATTCATTCTCAAGGTAGGAGTCGATAATGAACGAAAGTTTCATAAACGAAATCAGAAATGAACGATTCAAGAATGCGCTTCAAAGAAAAGCCCAAGCAGTGCCGCCAATCTGGTTTATGCGCCAAGCAGGCCGTTATCATGATCACTATCAAAAACTTCGTGCTAAGCACTCATTTATGGATCTTTGTAAAGTTCCAGAACTAGCGGCTGAAGTCGCATTTGGTCCAGTCGATGATTTTGATTTCGATGTGTCGATTCTTTTTAGCGATCTTCTATTTCCGCTAGAAGCTTTGGGAATGGGTCTTAAATATGATCCGGCTCCAGAACTGGAGTTTCGTTTAAATCAAGAGACCTTTTCTCGCTTGGTCTCTGTGGATGAGGCACTGCCAAAGCTTCAGTTTCAAAAAGAGGCTATGATTGCGACGCGCGCGCGTCTTCCGAAGGACAAAAGCCTGATTGGTTTTGTTGGGGGGCCATGGACGCTGTTTACATACGCATGTGAGGGTGGGCATAAGGGTCATCTTCAAGATGCCAAAAACAGTCTTTCGCTTTATCAGAATTTCTGTGAGCTCCTTGTACCACTCCTTAAAAAGAACATTCAGCTTCAGTTTGATGGTGGTGCGGAGATCGTCATGATTTTTGATACTGCGGCTGGAGAAGTATCTCCGTTGATTTATAAAGAATTTATTCTTCCTCATCTTAAAACGCTAAGTGAAGTTTTTCCAAATCGTCTTGGATATTACTCCAAAGGAACGACCATGGATCATGTGGATGTTCACCTGTCGGAACTGAACTGGGCGGGAGTAGGAGTTGATCATCGTTTCTCCATTCCGAATCTTTTACGCACTCAAAAGAATGGTTTTCTGCAAGGGAACTTTGATCAGGCTCTACTCTTTTGTGATGATGATCAGTTTAAAAAACTCCTCGCTCAGTATTTGGAATCTTTCAAACGATTGAGCGAAGATGAGCGAAAAGGGTGGGTGTGCGGACTCGGTCATGGAGTTCTTACGAAGACCCCAACCAACAATGTACGAGTATTTATTGATACTGTAAGAAGGGAATTTTTGTGATTTCGAAAGATCTTTTAAAAAAATATGATACACCTGTTCCGAGGTACACCAGTTATCCGACAGTGCCGTACTGGAATGATTCACCAACCACAGAGGAGTGGGTTGGGGCTCTTCGTACCGCGGCTCAGGACGAATCCTCCACGTGGTCGATGTATGTTCATGTTCCTTTTTGTGAAACCTTATGTACGTTTTGTGGATGCAATAATATCATCACCAGAAACCATGATAAAGAAGACTCCTATGTGTCGATGGTTCTTAAGGAGCAAGACCTCTATAGAAAACTAGCTCCGGAGCTATTTCAAAAAAGATTGAGGCAGCTTCATCTCGGTGGCGGAACTCCGACTTTTCTTTCCACTGAGAATCTGAAGGTGTTGGTCTCTGGATTATTAGAAAATACCAATGTAGATCTCGATCAGTTCGATGGTTCACTGGAGGTCGATCCGAGACGAACAACGGCTGATCAGCTTAAAGCGTTATTTGATTTGGGTTTTCGCCGCGTTAGTATGGGCGTTCAAGATTTCAACGAAGAGGTTCAGCGTCTGATCAATCGAATTCAACCCTTTTCGGTCACTAAGGACTTAACGGACTCGGCTCGAGAAATGGGTTACACATCAGTGAACTTTGATCTGATCTATGGTTTGCCGAAACAGAATCTGGAGTTGATGAAGGAGACTGTTCGAAAAACCATCGAGCTTAGGCCAGATCGTATTGCGCTTTATTCCTTCGCTCTAGTTCCTTGGATCAAGCCGCAGCAGCGCTTATTTAAAGACTCGGATCTTCCGATTGGAGCTGAAAAGCGAGAACTTTATGAAGTTTCTTATGAAATGCTCACGGAAGCGGGATACATTGAAATAGGGATGGATCACTTTGCACTTCCCGATGATGAATTGGCCACTGCGCTAAAAAATAAGAGCCTTCATCGTAATTTCATGGGATATGCGGAACTTCGCACTGATATTTTGCTTGGTCTTGGTGTCAGTGCTATTTCCGAGACGCCGACCTGTTTTCATCAGAATGAAAAAGTTCTCTCTAATTACCAAAAGAAAGTGGTTGAAGGTCGGGTCATTCCAACTCTTCGTGGACATAAACTAAGTAGCGAAGACCAATCTCAGAGAGAGATGATTTTAAGGTTTATGACTCAAGGAGAAGTGGAGATCAAAGATGCTCCTCTAAGAAACGATGTGTCTGAATTTCTTCGTGAAATGATTAATGATCAGCTTGTGGAGTTGGATGGTGAAAAATTAAAGATTTCCACTAAGGGAAAGCCATTCTTAAGAAATGCCTGTGTGGCGCTGGATCTCCGCTTGAGAAGAAACAAACCGGAAACTAAGGTTTTTTCCCAATCATTATGAAGCCTGTTTTAATCATTGGCGCAGGAATTTCAGGGTTATCCACGGCGTTTTGGCTGAGAAAGAAATCTATTCCAGTTGAAGTGATTGAAAAATCCGATCGTGTCGGCGGACTGATTTCATCGGAACGAACTTCATTTGGACTTATAGAAACGGCTGCCAATGGATTTCTTGCAGCAGATGATATTTTAGAAATTTGCAATGAAGTAGGGGTCGAGCTTGCTCGACGAAAAAGATCTCGAAAAAAGCGTTATATCTTTAGAAAACGTCCTAGGCGTTGGCCTCTGACATTCAAAGAAACTTGGCAGCTTATTACCCATTTCTTTAAGCTTTTGTTCTCCGGGAAGGGCTTTTTTGAAATTGGCGAATATGAAACAGTTGCTCAATGGGTGGAAAAAAGGCTCGGTAAACCCATTTTAGATTGGCTGATCGCACCTGCTCTTCAAGGTGTGTATGCTGGAAATGCAGATCGCATGAGTGCTCGTCTTATTCTTGGTGGTTTTAGAAAGAGAAAGTCCAAGCGCTCAAAGCTTAAAGGAACTCTCGCACCGAAGAACGGGATGGGTGAGTTGATTGAAAAATTGGATCGCTGGCTTGAGCAAGATGGAGTTGTGATTCGAAAGCAAACGGAAGACTTCGATCTGGATCGATACTCCAATGTGGTGATTGCAACTTCCTCTTTCGATTTAAATACACTTAAAATTCCATCTGATGTCGAATTTCCGAGCTTAAAGGTTGAAAGTCTTCCTTTAGTCAGTGCCACTTTGTTTTATGATCCTGCTTCCACGGATATCGAAGGATTTGGATGTCTTTTTCCACGCAAAGAGGGTTTTTACTCTTTAGGGGTTTTATTCAACACTTCCGTTTTTGAAGATCGATCGGAACTAAGATCAGAGACCTGGATTCTTGGAGGCGCTTTTCATAAGGACGTGTGCCGTTTCTCTGATGAAGAGATTTTAAGACAGATCAAAGAAGATCGATTAAGACTTTATGGTTTAAAAGATCATGCTTTGCTTAAGCATTTTCAAATCACTCGCTGGGAGAAAGCACTTCCGCATTTGAGTGTGGACCTTGAGAAGCAACTCGAGAACCTCACTCTTCCAGAAGGAGTGTTCTTAACTGGCAATTATTTAGGGCGAATTGGCCTGAGCCAAATCGTCGGTCGAAATAAAGAATTGGCAGAACGGATTTATCAGAATTTGAAATTGGAGCAGATGCTTGAGAAATAAAGGACTTCTAATTATCAATCTT
>CAZWVK010000158.1:0-5240 GCA_964636785.1 uncultured Pseudobdellovibrionaceae bacterium
TTGGTTTACACGCCAGTCGTCCGAGCCCAAAACCAGCTGCGGCCCCAAGAACTCCACCCCCAACGGCATAAATCCAGCTCTTACTTTGGGCCTTTTCAGCCGCATACATCCGCTCAGCCGTATGTCTCGCTTGGATATGACCAATCTCATGACCAATCACTCCAGCGAGCTCAGCTTCCGTATCAGCCATCTCCATAAGCGGCGCGGTTACAAAAACAGTTCCTGCAGGAAGAGCAAAGGCATTGACGTATGGAACATCCACAACAGCAAAATTATAAGAATAAGGGTTATTATGAAGTCCATTCGCACGAACGATCTTTTGCCCAACTTGCGTGACATAACTTTGCAGCCAAGTATCTTGAACTGGTGGATACTCGGTTTTCATTTTCGGAAGAACTTCGGCCGTCATCTGTCGTTCTTGATCAGGGGTGAGGCTGGCTTTTTGACCGGAGTTATCACCTTCACGATAACGATGATTGGAACCGGACGCACAGGCACTGAGTAAAAGCGCACTGACTGCGAGAAATTCTCTTCGGCCTAAAGATGTTTCAGTCCATTTTTGAAGGAATAACTCAAACTCATTGAGCTCTTTTGACATGCCCTCAATCCTATTCGATGCTCAAACGCTTTTCAAAGAGCATCTTACCATTCTGGCCTTTAGAGCGAACCCTCATCCACTTCACTGGATTTTTATTTGGAATCTCCAATGTGACATAATTTATTTTTCCAGCGACACCAGCTATTTGATTTGGACTTGGGTTTTTCTTAAATGCATCTGGATAAACATTAGCATGTATGGCACTACTGGTGATTTCATAGGATTTGCGACCAAGAGCTTGATCCGGAACTTTTATGATTTCACTTAAATGCCGATCACCACTAATGAAAAGTACCGGCGAAGATTTGCTTTTTAGTTTCCCAAGAAAAGTTTTAAAATTTTCAGGATGATCTCCTTCAAATGATTCAAATGGATGATAGCCTCCAAACCATTGATCTCCACTGATAAGAATATTTAGCTTTTTTGAGTCCATGCCATCAAAAAGCCATGCTTCTTGATCCTCTCCAAAATGAGTGCCTCCTTGAGTGGATTTCTCTGTACGAAAACTTCGATTGTCCAAAAGAATCAGATCCAAGTTTGGAAGATGAATTTTTGAGGAAATGCCAGGACCTGTAATGTAAGAAGATCCGAGCGGTCGGATTGGAAAAAACTGAGAAAAGAGTTGCGACACCTGTCGCTTATATTTGAAATCCTTAGTCCCATTGTTTTGGCCGTAATCATGATCATCCCAAACTGAAAAGGTGGGAATTAGTTTTTTCTGACGAAAGGCTTGAAGCGCAAGGCGAGTTTCAGTGTAACGTTTTGAAAGAAGCTTTGGAGTCACTTCCACTTTTCCCTCAGGACTCCAGTCTGCATAGACATTGTCCCCAATGAGCAGCATAAAGTCAGGATTCTCCTGAAAGGCCCGATTCCAAATTTCTTTTTGCGCACTCGCTTCAGCCGCATCGCTCATGCAGGACGCAATGAGAATTTTGAGCTCCGATTTTGAAGGGTTTAAAAAACCAAACTCTCTTTGATCTCTAAGCTCCCCTTGCTCATTGAAAACAAAAAATGTGGGGACTGCACTCTCGCCTTTCTCAACACTCAAATGATCAAGAGCATATTCTCTCCCTTTAATCACTTCGGATTGGGGGTGAACTCTTGAAACTTGGTCACCGGACTTAATGTAATACCTAAACGATTCCCGATAAGGCCTAAGAACAACCAATTGAGTTTCTGATTCTGAAGCGGGTCCTTGAAGAATCGGCAACCCCCCAAAGAGATCTTCATCTAATTTCTCGTTTGCGATGCTCTTTTCAATCGCCTGCCAGGATTCAGAGGGCAAAACACCCCGCTGAGCGCAGCTGATCGTAACGAAAACAATACATATCCAAAGAAACGACCTCATCCCATCCTCCAAATAAAAAAGGCCTCTTTAGAGGCCTTTGAAAACAAATTTATATTGAAAAAGCCATTACCAGCTGGCTTTGGTGACACCAGGAAGAAGTCCCTTGTGAGCCAAATCTCTAAATGCCATACGGGAAAGCATGAATTTTCTATAAACCGCGCGAGGGCGCCCTGTAAGATGACAGCGAGTCACAACACGGGTTGGAGAGGTATCGCGAGGAAGTTTCTGAAGTTTAAGACGCGCCGCATCTCTTTCTTCATCAGACAACTTCATATCCACGGCCTTTTTTCTCAGTTCCGCTCGAATAGGTCCCCATTTATCAGAGATCTTTTTACGCTGTTCATTCTTCTTAATCATGCTCAACTTTGCCATGAAACTCCCTTTAGCTTTAAGAACTCCAAGTTTTAAGGGATTTTACGTGTTCAAGTCAACCGAATTAACAACCGGTGGAGGCAGGCAAAGAGACGTTGGTGTTCGAGCATCCCACGGTTCCCGGGCAATAGGCGCGAACGTGAATATGGTGATGGTGGTTTTTCCAATGCTTCATGCTCCTTAACGTTTGGTAGGCGCATGAGTTTTTCGATGAAAGATCCTCTCCAAGGCCGCGGACATAGGAGCACATTTGGCGTTTGATTCTTTGATCCACAAAAATCACCATCACATGGGAATCACGACCTGACTTCGAACAAACAAGGCCTTTGGCAAACTTCCAAAAGCGCTCTTTGTCCATCTCTGAACTGAGAGTGGAATCACGATTGATGGGAACCCAAAATGAGCGATCTTTAGAGGTCTTTTTAGGAAAAGCAATGTCTGCATCTAAACCGTTTTGATGGCTCGCATGTCCCCCAAGCTTTCTTCCCGTCTTCGCTGAGAGGTGGCCTACTGAAATCGGAGGACGTCCTGGATAGGTGGCTTCAGTGACTTTGGCGGCCTCTTTGATCAATGAAACCATAAGATCTGTCCCATAGGCGGGATGGGAAGAAGAGCGATCGCGACGGGTAAACCCCGGCCCATCCAGTGGCAAAGTCGTAGCATACTCAAGACGGCCTTTATTGTGTCTTCCAATGGCTTGTGCGCGCTGAGTGCCTGAAGATGGGGCTGAAAATTTCTCAATCCCTTGAATGGAATCCTTAGAAACCTGTGGTGTGGGTGTTGAAGTGGGGCCATTGTACTCGATCACCTTGGACTCTTCCTCATTCTCATTTTCATTTTTGCGAGCTAAACTTTCGTCTTCGGATTTTATTTTGTATCGCCGATCACCTTCGAAATAACTCTGATCTCCAAGATCCTGATGGGAAGTGTCTTCGTCTTCTGCCACTTCTGACGGAGATTCCGATTGGGATTGATTCTGAGCAAGATCTTCAAGATTTTCAGCCGAGTCGCTTTCGTGTCCAGAGCTAGCCTCGCCAATGGAGACGGCATCCTTTTCAAAATGCAGAGAAAGAACCTCACCATCCACTAGGATATAGAATCTCACCGCCACACGATCACAAACATTCGTGTCCAGACAAACTGCAGTGGCTTGCATTCTTCGCTCGGCGCGAACCTTTGGATCCACCGCGAATAAATCATCGGACGTCCAAAGCGAAGCCGAAGGGTTGAAATTTCCTTCCAGCTCGACGATTTCCATAAACTTTCCATCGGAGCTCAATTTCCCTTTGAACTTCATCTTTTTACGATCAAGATCCACAGTAAAATCTAAACCTTCCAGCTCAAAGCGTTTTGCTGCTTTGGAAAGCTCTGCAGCTTCTTTGGCCGAGCGGCTCACAGGGCTTTCTTCTGCCGTGTCCACATCGATCTTAATTCGTTTTTCTAAAAACTCTGGAAGCTCATAGGGTTTAAGTGGAACTGTTTTTTCGCCTTCGAAAAACGGCTTAGAATTGACACTGGAATCATCGGATGCGGATGAAACAAATCCACGCTCTCCACACCCTAAAATGAGTAAGCTGAGGAGCACCGCTTGAGCGAAAAAAAGAATTGTTTTTGGAAGCCGCTTTCTCTTTGTCAAAAATCCGTCCTTTAGGCCAGTTCCGCCCGGTTTTCTGAATTTTTTAATTGCCAATTCTGTTCCGCTGAACCGAGTCAATAGGAGACGCGAGAGCGAGATAGCTTCATTCTGAGTGCGAAATACGTCACTTTTAGGACGATATTTGTCATTCAACTTGATGAAAAGATTAGGATTTTTTAATCCGCTGGATTCTTGACAAAAAAAACGGCTTTCTCCAGGTTTAGATTTATGAAGTTATTGACACAAATTTTAGTTTTATTCGCAACACTCCCACTCACGGCGGGAGCACAATCTAAAACCTCTTCTCGTAAGGACACGTACTGTAAAGCCGCGAAGACACAAACTATCTATGAGCTTTGCCTATTGGTGAATCAGGAAAGAAAGAAGCGAAAGCTTGCGCCACTGACACTTGAAAATGACCTCGACCAAGTGATTCAAAAACACACCAATGAGATGGCGACATTTAAATACCTCAGTCACAACAATCGTCGCGGCGAAAACCCGTTTGACCGACTACGCAACGCTGGAATCACATACAAAAAAGCAGCTGAGAATGTGGCACGCGGACAAAGAACGCCCAAAGATGTTCTAAGAGCATGGATGAATTCTCCAGGTCACAGAAGAAACCTACTCGGTCCGAGTTATCGCAGTCTTGGTCTTGGTTTTAAGAATTATTATTGGGGCCAGGTTTTTGCGGCGGGAAAACAAAACCGCAATCAAAGATAATTTTTTAAATTTAAAAAAGGCGATGGGAAGCATCCTTGCTTCCACGTGAGGTATCCTGCCTTCCATCGCCCCCCCACAGTTCAAATTAAAAAAGATGTCTCAACCCGAGACAAGTCAATTTGATCGGAAGCGAAAGTCTCGGACGATGGTCCAGCTCGCCTCAAAGATAACGTTAAGAAAAGCAGGTAAGAAATCGGAATAAAAAAAGGCCAGAACCTTTTAGGATTCTGGCCTAGAGATTATTAGCAACAAAAGGTCTTCCTTAAACGGAAGCCACCCCCTGTTGCGTACACATGTCACTGTTTACCATACGCACCACCTCCTCTCTAGGCCCAATAGAACCTAGATTTCAGTGTACCAAAAAGTTAGACATTATTCTAAAAAATTCAGCAATCCCCGCATTTTAAAGCCACTCAGCCACCTTTACTTAAGACCAGTCGAGGGCCTTACGATAGTTTCTTAAGCTTTATACCTCATGAAGGGGTAAAAGGGGGCCGTATGGAAAATTTTGGTGCACGTTTCATGTTGATGCTTGTTTCAATGAGCTTCGCAATTGGATG
>CAZWVK010000159.1:0-5209 GCA_964636785.1 uncultured Pseudobdellovibrionaceae bacterium
AGCGGGCCAAAGTCGGTCGAATCTAACAAGGGATCTCCCATTTTCTGACGACTCATTTCCTGAATAAAAATCTCTGTAAATTCCTTTGATACCTTTTGATCCACAATAAATCGCTTGGCACAAATACAGCTTTGACCTGAATTTAAGAGTCTGGATTGCGCACACTTTTGGGCCGCTAATTCTAAATCCGCATCCTCCATCACAATATAGGGATCACTTCCCCCCAACTCAAAAACTGTTTTTTTCATATATTGGCCAGCAAGACTCGCTACACTTTTTCCGGCGTCAGCACTTCCCGTCAATGACACTCCCCTCACCAATGGGGAAGCGATGACTTTTGACACGGATTTGGAATCAAGACTCAAATGTTGATAAACCCCTTCCGGAAAACCCGCTTCAAGAAGAGCTTCTTCAAGTAAGATCGAGGATTTAAAAACGTTGCTTGCTGGTTTCAATAAAACGGAATTTCCAAGCAGAAGACTTGGCGCCAAAAAGCGAATGGCTTGCCACACTGGAAAATTCCACGGCATAATTCCCAATGTCACACCGAGTGGCTCAAAGCTCACGGCATGTTTTCCATTGGAAAAGTTTGAAATCTCTGCTTCGCTCCATTTGGAAAAATTCTTTGCTAAAAATCCAACCGTGAATGCGGACTTCTCGATCTCAGCTTTTGCTGACTTTAAAGTTTTACCCATTTCAAGAGAAATGGTCTTTGCTAGTTCTTCCTTTTTAGATTCCAAAACTCTTTCAAGATTTAAAAACAATTCCGATCGATCATCCCATGAAAGACGACTCCAGAGTTTTTGAACCTCAAAAGACAATTCAATTCTTTGATCGATTTCAGCATCACTCAATAGTGGAAATTCCCAAAGAGTCTCTTCTGTAAATGGATGAATGGACTTCGTCATTGACGCTCCACTTCGCGCTGCACGCGCTCGGCTGCACCTGGAAGCCATGCTGTTAAAACATTTCTCATCGCTTCTTCAACACCCATATTCACAGGCTTTAGCCAGGAGCGTGGAATAAAAAGAGTGTAGCCACCGATTTGATAACTTAAGGGAAGATAAACGGCGACCTTGCCATCCACTTCAATCCCTGATGCAAGCCCCTCAAGCGTATCTCTTGTGACAAAACCAATGATCTCGGCTTCGGAGTTTGGAAAGCGAACCGAAACCACGCGATCAGCTTTGTCTTTTTCTCCTGGAGTTAAAAAGCCTGTGAAGTCTTTGATGGAAACATAAACAGATTTGACCAAGGGAACGCTTCCAAGCGCATCTTCCATTCGCGCAACAATCCACTTCGTGAATGGCTGATCCACGACCGTGCCAAAAAAATAAACAATGATAAAAACAACAACAATTCCCATCCCTGGCACATATAGAAAATCCGGCCAGAACGCGAGCAGTGTGGACATCGCAAAAAGCTCCACCCATCTTAAGAGCCAAAAAATAACATAAATGGACAATACCAATGGCAATAAGGTTAAAAGCCCTCTCAAAAACGTCTTCATTATATGCTTCATAGCTCTCCCAATTTTCCTCGATTTCGTCTTGACGTTCTTAGCACAACCTAGTCTCATAGCCGAGATGAAAACATCAGTCATTGGTCATTCTGCTTCCGGTCTGCCTATTCTCTCCCATCAGTTTGGAAGACAAGGTGCGAAAGTCCTTATTTTGGGTGGGGTCCATGGGGATGAGCACGAAGGCGTTTGGGCCGCGATGGGACTTCTTAATTCCTGGCGAGATCACTTTCCATTTCGACTTCGCGTCACAGTGATTCCACAATTCAATGTGGATGGCGTACTAAAGTGTGAGCGCTCAAATACCAATGGTGTGGACTTGAATCGCAATATGCCAACCAACGATTGGTCTTCACTGGTCGCAAGTCCAAGATATCATCCAGGCCCTGAAGCTGGTAGTGAGCCAGAAACCAAAGCTCTTATCCAGCTCTTATCTCTTGAAAAGCCGTCCTTTGTTTTAAGTCTTCATTCATGGAAGCCTATGCTCAATGTGAATGGAGATTGTCAAAGAGAGGCTCAGGCCATCTCACAATGGACTGGATATGAAATTAAAGAATCCATTGGCTACCCGACTCCGGGATGTCTTGGGACTTACTGCGGACTTGAGCGGGATATGCCCACTTTGACTTATGAAATTGAAAGAGGATTGGATATCAAATCCGTTTTAAAAACCCACGTCCGCGCGATTGAGGAAGGTTTAAAAGTCAGCGAACAAATCAGGCAAAAATCGTTATGAGTATTCAAAGTTTAAAAGAAAAAATTTTAGAAATCGCAGACAAATCAAATATCACTGAAGATGATATTCAAACTATATCCAAAACGATCACTTATTTGGACCGCGGTGAAATTCGTGTTTGCGAAAAGACGGAAGGTGAATGGATCGTCAATGCTTGGGTGAAGCAAGCCATTCTTCTTTATTTTAGAACTCAGAAGATGACGACCTTTGAAGCTGGACCCTTTTCCTGGTGGGATAAAATTCCAGTCAAGCCATTCACAGACGCTCAAGGCGTAAGAAGCGTTCCGCCCGCATTTGTAAGACAAGGTGCTTATGTGGCGCCAGGTGCTGTTCTTATGCCCTCGTATGTCAACATTGGAGCCTATGTAGATGAAGGCTCTATGATTGACACCTGGGCCACCGTTGGATCCTGTGCACAAGTTGGAAAGAATGTTCATATCTCTGGTGGTGTTGGACTTGGTGGAGTGCTTGAGCCCGCGCAGGCTCAACCCGTCATCATTGAAGACAATGCCTTTATTGGCAGCCGCTGCATTGTGGTTGAAGGTGTTCGCGTTGGTGAAGGCGCTGTTCTTGGTGCCGGTGTCACACTGACTAAAAGCACAAAGATCATCGATATGACGGGTTCTTCTCCAAAAACAATCAAAGGTGAAGTTCCAGCTCGCTCTGTTGTGATTCCAGGAAGTTTAAAGAAAGATTTTCCGGCTGGTGAAGCTTTTGTCCCTTGCGCTTTGATCATTGGAAAAAGATCTGAAACGACCGATCAAAAAACTTCACTCAATCAAGTTCTAAGGGATTTTGAAATTTCAGTTTAAGCTTTTCTCAAGGCTTCGGTGGGTGTCATCCGAAGCCAAACTTTAAGTGGAAAATAAGAACCAAGAAACGCTAGAAAAAGACTGAAGGCAAAAATGAATCCCGTTTGGTTCAAACTCCACACGGCTGGAATTCGCGAATCATAATAAATCGCTGGAAGAACATTCACTGGAAAGAGCTCGACCATAAGAGCCAAAGTGGATCCTACAAATACTCCAATGAGTGTTCCACTCAATGCGAGCCAAAGTCCAATGGCACAAAAGAGCTTTTGGGTTTGAGATCTGGTAAACCCCATTGTCATCATCATGCCAATGTCTTTTCTTTTCTGCGCAACCAAAAGAGCAAGGACAGTCACAAGAGTAAAACTCACAATCAAAACGGCTAACGCTAGAAATGAAGTCATCACTGTACGCTCAAGCCTTAGAGCAAAAAACAAAGCGCTATTGAGATCTCTCCAGGATTCCACTTTGAATTGCGAAAAGCGAGCTGTTAGTTTTTCTTTCAGTGGCTCAAAGGCATAAGGGTCTTTAAGAAAAATCTCAACTCCCCGCCATTGACTGGCGGATCGAAATCTATCAGGAAAACTTCTTGAGAAATCATAGATCAATAGGCTTCCATCGATCTCAGCATTTTGAAGAGAGACCAACCCTTTGACTGTCACTTTTAAAATCGGTGGCGCTTGTCCCTGGGGCAAAAGCAAAGTGTCGGGCGTGATCAATGAGATTTGATCACCTTCAAATATCCCAAGACTTCGCGCCAAATCCACTCCTAAAATCACTTCGCTTTGATGAAGCTCAAGACTTTCTTGGTTGAGATCAAGCCCTTCTCCGCCCCAGATTTTTGAGAGAAATGAAGATACGGATTTTGATTCAAGACCTCTAGCTTGAACTCCGCCGAAATTGCCATCAATGGTTCGAATCACAAGATCTTGCGTTTCAAAACTTGCGATACGATCAAAGCCACTGAACTCGGTTTCGATGTCCGATTTGAGTTTTTGAAGATCCACTTTTTCAGCCGGGGCCTGAACCATAAGATGAGGCTGAACATCCAAAAGATTTTTTTCAATGGATTCATTGAAACCATTCATCACACTAGTGACCAAAATAAGCGCTGCGACTGAAATGGAAACGCCAATTAAATTGATCCAAGCAATCACTTTGACAAGCGATCCAGAGCGCCTTGAGAACAGATAATTCCAAAATAAAAGAAGTGAAAATTTCGCCATTTCTTAAGAGCCAGACTACGAAATATTATGTTAAAAAGCTAGCGCTGAAACCACTTCTTCATGCGCTCTATAACCCCAGGCTTTTTTAAGATCAGTTCGCGAATAAAATCTTTTCGCTCCTTTGGAACACCCGTCATAAAGTCGAGCACCTGAAAGGCGTATTCCAATGAGGGCTTGAGCGGGTCGGAATCAAACTGAATAAGATCTGAGGCATCGACTTTATTTAGAGGATTTTCATGATCCCTCTCAACCAGAATCCCTGTTTTAAGGCCTGTTGATTCAGACCACTCAAGAATCTGCCCAAGCAAACTCCACTGAAATTTTATTATCTTTTGATGACCATCGAGCCAAAAAAAGAGGTCCGCTCCAAATGGGGAGTGATACCACTCATTCACCACCTCTAAGCCATTTTGCTTTAAGAAATCAGTGGATACTTTCTGAGTGGAAGAGCCTAATTTTTCAGGCGAAATCCAGCGCACCATCACTCACTTGCAGGCTTTCTGTGACTTTCTTCTTCTTTGACCGTTTCCACATGGCCTCGAATAAAGAAAGACTTTTGCATTGCTTTTAAAAGAACTACAGCTTCATTGAGTGCTTCGACCGCACGAAGACTTGTTTGCGGCAGATCCGGAGCAAGAACTGCAAGTGCCGGTGTGACCTTTTTAAATTCCTGGGTCAGAACATTTAAATTATCAATCATGACTTCAAGGCGCTTTTCTTTAAGCGCGACATTGCTTAAGCGGGTCACATCTTTTGACATTTGATTTAAATTTAAAACAAGTGGTTGAAGCTGGTCGACAATTCGAATCAACTCTTTGGCGCGCTCTCCATCTGCAAAGGCTTCACCAAGAACCCTTATAGACTGTGCCATTTGCTCAAGCGATGCCACTGCTGCACCCATCTTTTTTCCACTTAAGAC
>CAZWVK010000160.1:0-5175 GCA_964636785.1 uncultured Pseudobdellovibrionaceae bacterium
TAAGCATTCATGCCAATGCTTCCTCAGACCCAAGAGCAAAAGGCGCGGAATTTTATTTTCAAAACCAAATGGAGCTGAGTGAAACAAACGCCTATTTAGCTCACCAAGAAAACCAACTGATTTCTGAGACTCAAGGGCCGACAGATCGGTCGGTGACTCCGCCACATTGGCCAGCCTCACTTAAAACACTCTTTATAGACCTTCTCGATCAATCTCGTATTAAAAAATCTTTTTTACTTTCGAAGTCCCTTCGCGAGACATGGCAGGGCGAAAAAAAACCAAAATCACTCAGTCTAAAGCAGGCGCCATTTCAGGTGGTCAGTCGAACAGATATTCCTTCAACGCTGGTTGAAGTCGGTTTTTTAACAAATCCCACCGACTATAAGAATTTAAAAAATGAGAACTACTTGGATCAAATTGTAGAATCTTTACTAAATGGTCTTAATGAATACCGGATTCGATCCCAAGACTTCTAGACAAATCAAAAACGGACCAATACAGTCGGGCCATGCGTTTAGATCAACGACCCTCCGACCAAATTCGCCCTATTCAAATTGAACCAGAATACATCCGCTATGCCGAAGGATCTGCCTTGATTACAATGGGGCACACCAAAGTGATTTGCACGGCCTCACTGGAGCCGATGGTACCCAAATGGCTTTATGGGACCGGGACAGGATGGGTCACCGCCGAATATGGAATGCTTCCAAGATCCACCCATACGCGAATGAATCGTGAGCGAGCGGCATCAAGTGGTCGGACTCAGGAGATTTCTCGTTTGATTGGCAGAAGCTTAAGAGCTGCTGTGGATTTGAAGGCCCTCGGCGAGCGTCAAATCTCAGTGGATTGTGATGTGATTCAAGCCGATGGTGGAACTCGAACGGCAGCCATCACAGGTGGCTTTGTTGCTTTGGCAATGGCACTTCAATTCCTAAAATCTCAAGGTCAGATTCCAACTCTTCCTTTGAGGCAGTATGTGGCTGCGGTCAGTGTCGGACTCAGTCGCGAAGGTGCTCTTTTGGATTTGAATTACGACGAAGATTCAAGCTGTGATACGGACATGAATTTTGTTGCAACCGGATCCGGCGCATTTGTTGAAATTCAAGGGACCGCAGAAGGACAGGCGTTCACTCAGGATCAAATGAATCAGATGACGGATCTTGCACTCAAAGGGATTCAGGAGTTGTTTCAAGTGCAAGAAAAAATCATTGGTGATTTTTTTCCGAGGGCATAACTCATGGTTAAACTCTGGGTCGCAACAACAAACAAAGGCAAACTCAGCGAGTTCAAAAATATTTTGATGAATATGGCTGAAATTCACTCACCTTCTGAGTTGTCAGCTTACTCAACTCCGAAAGAAACCGGCAGCACCTATGTTGAAAATGCACGAATCAAAGCGAAGTCACTGAAAGCCGTTGTTGATGGCTGGGTGGTTGCGGATGACAGTGGGCTTTCGGTTGAGGGCCTCAATGGAATGCCAGGAGTTCATTCTGCAAGATATGCGGGAGAAAAAGCTTCCGATGCAGAAAATATGGCGAAACTTTTAAAGATGGTTCACATAAGATCTCCATTACAGAGAGCCGCGAAATTCCAATGTGCATTTGTGGTTTATTCACCGGATGGTCAGGAGCATGTGATTGAAGCGGAATTCACAGGTCAGATTGCTCAGAAGGTGCAGGGAAAAAGTGGATTTGGATACGATCCGATTTTTATCCCTGAGGGTCAGACTAAGACTTTAGCTGAACTTGGTGCGGCTTTTAAAAATCAGTATTCTCATCGAGCTCAGGCCATTCGCGCTTTGAAACAGCTCTTCGAATCTCAAAGATCTTAATGTCAGAAAAAATTCCGATTTGCATTTTGATCTTCTCTGAGGCGTTTAAAAGGACGACTTTTTTACTGTCTTTCTCCCCGTCCATTGCCAGCTGAGCCAACCTCTTGATGAAAGGAAGGTTTACAAACCGTGTCTCAGAGAGGTTAATAACGAGCTCCGCAGGTGTCTGAATCAGAGCCTGACCGATCTCTTCGAGAATGGGATTCAAATTAAAGGTGTCTACCCTCACTGGGAGGGAGACTTTCAAATTCTTCGTTTTTGTGGTTTCAGAAGTCATAAAACCAATTATTTTTTTCTCTGAATCATATGTCAAATCAGCTGGCCGGTGGACTTTGATTCCTCAATAAGTTAAGACCTTAGTCCATATGGCGGGACTACGAATATTTTCAGGCAATTCAAACATGGATTTCGCAAAAAAAGTGGCGGAGCATGCCGGCTTGGAGCTGGGCCATTGCGATATTGGGCGCTTTGCCGATGGCGAGGTTCAGGTCGAAATCCATGAGAGTGTCAGAGGCTGTAAAGTCTTTCTTATCCAAAGCACGTCACCGCCTGTGAATGAGAATTACATGGAATTGTTCATGATTCTCGATGCTTTAAAGCGCGCCTCAGCCGCCGAAATCACCCTCGTAATGCCTTATTACGGATACGCCAGACAGGATCGCAAAGTGGCCCCAAGAGCTCCTATCTCTGCGAAATGTGTGGCTGAACTGATCAAAACAGCCGGAGCGGACCGCCTGGTCGTCGTCGATTTACACTCCTCTCAGATCCAAGGCTTTTTTGACGGACCGGTTGATCACTTATTTGGGATTCCCACCTTGGCCAGAGCGTTTCGAGAGAGACAAGGTCATGGCGACGAATATGTCGTCGTTAGTCCCGATGCGGGCGGAGTGGAAAGAGCCCGGGCATTTGCAAAGCGCATTGAGTGCTCCATCGCCATCATCGATAAAAGGCGCTCAGGGCCTAATGAGGCTCGAGCCTATCACTTGATTGGGGACGTCAACGACAAAACGGCTATCATTTTGGACGATATGATCGATACCGCAGGAACCCTGACTCAGGGAGTTGACAGTCTCCTTAAAAATGGGGCAAAAAGGGTGTTCGCTGTTGCAACCCATCCTGTGCTTTCCGGTCCGGCCATCACCCGCATCTCGGAAAGTCAAATTGAGAAATTATGGGTCACAGATTCCATCCCTCTAAAGCCTGCAGCAATAGAGTGTGGAAAATTCGAAGTGGTTTCGGTGGCACCGGTGGTGGCTGAAGCGATTCAACGAATCTACAGCTATGATTCAGTAAGTGCATTGTTTGATAGTTAATTTAGATAGAAGAATGAGGAGATAAAATGTCTAACACCCAAAACCTAACGATTACCGCTCACCCTAGAGTTCCTGGTAAAGGCACTTCTCGTGGTCTTCGCAATCAAAGAATGGTTCCTGCTGTTGTTTACGGACCAAAAAATGAGAATTTTTCTTTTGCAATTCCAGAGCTGGATGCAACTCGCTACTCTCGTCATGGCTTTGAAAACACGATTTTCACATTGAAGTCTGATGATTCAAAACTCAATGGCCTAAAGGTTCTAACCAAAGCCATTGACGTACACCCTGTTTCAAGACGCCCTATTCATATGGACTTCTTCGCACCCGATATGACTCAAGTTGTTCGTGTGGAAGTCGAAGTTCGCTTGGTGGGTAAAGCTGCAGGTGTTGCCGAAGGCGGACTTGTTAGCCAAGTGAAGCGAGAAGTTGAAATTGAGTGTCTACCGCTTGAAATTCCTGAGTTCTTTGAATTGGATATCTCTCACCTTCAGTTGGATGAATCGGTTCACGTATCAGATATTAAATTCCCAACAGGTGTAAAGCTGATTTCAAGTGAAGACGACACCATTGCATCATGTGCAATAGTTGAAGAGACTGCTACGACTCCAGCTCCTGAGGCAGCCGATGCTGCTGCTGTTCCAACTGTTGGAGAGCAGAATGCCGCTGCTGCAGCCCCAGAGAAGAAATAGATTTTATGAAGGTAGTGGTTGGGCTTGGAAATCCTGGGCCCAAGTATGCACTCAATCGACATAATATTGGATTTATGGCCCTCGATGCTTTTGCACGAGGAGCTGGGGCTCCTGAAAATCAGTGGAAGTCCGAACACAAAGCTCTCACATTGAAGCTAAGAATTGAGGGCGAAGCTTTTCTTTTTGTGAAACCTCAAACCTATATGAATTTATCGGGCGAGTCCGTTGCGCCATTGATGAAGTATTACGATATTCATTTGGATGATTTGCTTGTCATTCATGATGAGGTGGATCTTCCGTTTGGCAAAATCAAATTTCAAAGGCGTAGAAGTGCTGGTGGAAACAACGGGATAAAAAGCATTCATCACCTGCTGGGAACGGACGATTACGTAAGAATGAGAATTGGTGTTGGCCGTCCGCCTCATCCGAAAATGAGTGTTGCGGATTGGGTTTTACAGAATTTCTCTCAAGAAGAAATGGATCGAATGGGCGAGTATCTGGATCTCATCGGTGATGGAGTCGAGTCTTTCATCTTAAAAGGATTTGAGAAATCAGCTACGGCCTTCAATAATCGAAGCCTGATTGAGGAAAATTAAAGGAGTACGAAATGGGTCTTCAAGTGGGAATCGTCGGTCTTCCGAATGTGGGAAAGAGCACACTCTTCAACGCGATCACAGCAGCGAAAGCTGAAAGCGCGAACTATCCGTTTTGTACCATCGATCCCAATGTGGGCGTTGTAAACGTTCCTGATGAAAGACTGGAAAAGATATCTTCCTTTATCAAACCGAAAAGTTTGATTCCAACAATCATTGAATTTGTTGATATTGCCGGACTCGTGGCAGGTGCGAGCAAAGGTGAAGGATTAGGAAATAAATTTTTGGGAAACATCCGTCAAACAGATGCCATCTTGCATGTGGTGCGATGTTTTGAAAATCCAAATGTGGTTCATGTGAGTGGAAGTGTAGATCCTTTAAGAGATATGGAAGTCATCAACACGGAACTTATGCTTGCTGATCTTGAATCCGTTGATAATCGCTTAAAGAAAACAGAGAAAATGGCCCAAAGTACAAAGGATCCAAAGATGAAGGCCGAAGTGGCTTTGCTTAAGAAAATTCAAGGCGCTTTGAACGAGGGCTTGCCCGCACGAAGTGTAGAAGTCACAGACGAGGAACTTTCACTTTTTAAGGGTCTACACCTTTTATCTTCTAAACCAGTTCTCTATGTATGCAATGTGGATGAAGACTCCTATGCAAAAGGTGGGAATGAACACTCCAAAAAAGTGGAAGAGCGCGCGCAAAAAGAAGGCAATCGAAGTCTTATGATTTGTTCCGCTATGGAAGCC
>CAZWVK010000161.1:0-5137 GCA_964636785.1 uncultured Pseudobdellovibrionaceae bacterium
AGGGGCGCCTTATCAAGGAATGGCGTGGAGTCAAAGTTCCAGGACATGCGGAAGAGGTTTTGGAGTTTGTGAAGTCGCTTTAATAGACTTGTAGGTTTGAGACTTCCACCCAGATGATGAGATCGCTGAGTCCACTTTGAAAATCGGCAGACTGAAGAATCTGAAGAGGACTTCGCGAGAAGTCCGCATCTCTGAGTGTTGGAATCCGACCAATAGGATCAAATATTAAAACAAGAGCTCCTTCCGGACTCCAGCGCAGCCGCCCTTCGTGTTCTCTCAAAATGAGTTGCCCCGGCCCTTGCGTGTCCGGACTTCGAAGCTGAGTGATTAAAGACCATTCGACTTGATCGGGTATGCGCCAGATCATTGAGAAGTTTAAAAAGCTGCGATTGGGATCAGGATCAATATCACCCGAAATCAATTCCAGCTCACCGCGTGGGGGCAGTGCCTGCTGAACTGATCCCGGAAGTGGTCGTGCAGCACGAGCCAAACTCTGCACCGATGGACTTGAAGGGATATAAATGATTCTCCAGTTTTCCAGTTCACGCACCACACGTCCCGATGCAATCAGCGCCTGAATATTTTCTTTAGAGACTTCCAGGTAACGAATCTGAACGCGGGGAGTGGAGCTGATGGCATTGGTTTGGGAGTTTCGATTCGCAGGATCAGGCTCAATGATGGAAGCTTCGCTCTCAAGTGTTTCATCCTCTTGTGGTGGAGCTTCAGCCGTTAATGCTTCAACCTCTGGTGTTGCAAGCGCAACCTCTTCATCATCTTCCGCACTATGAGAAAGAAGTGGAATTCCATCGAATATTCGACCCACTTCTTGTTGAATCAGTTCACGCTGGGACACCACCAGATAAAACAAAGTGGCAAAAATCACCGCAAAAATAACCGTTAGGTGAAGCGTCGAATTATTCAGGATCCTCAGAGCAATATGAGAAGGCTTTTTTTCATAGGCTTCCACATCCACGCCACAGTTGGCGCAGTATTTATCTTTCGGCTGGCTAAATCCGCAGCGCGGGCATTCCATCATAGCTACTTTAGGCTAGCACGGTGCTTCGTGAAGTCTAGCCCTCTTGAACCCCACGTTGACGCGCCGAGGCTCATTCGAGAAGGTAAGAGAAATGAAACACATTCCAGTTCTCCTCACTCCCGTTCTTGATCTCGCTCTTTCACAGGATCAATCAGGCCCAAAGAAAATCTGGGATGCCACCTTTGGTCGAGGTGGTCATACGAGAGAGCTCTTAAAAAAATATCCAGAGTCCGTGGTGATTGGCACGGATCGCGATGAAGCGGCTATCCAATTTGGAGAAGAGAACTTCAGGGAAGAAATCTTACAAGGTCGACTTCAGCTGAAGCATTTTAATTTTCATGAGTTCAAATCGCCGGGCGAAATGGGTGAATCCGAGGGATTTGATTCCATTCTTATTGATCTTGGAGTTTCATCCCCGCAGCTGGATGAGCCTGAGCGCGGATTCAGTTTTTATCAGGATGGGCCACTTGATATGCGAATGGATCAGCGTCAGGACTTTAAAGCAGCAGATATTATTAACACTTGGAGTGAAGCAGATCTCATTCAGCTCTTCCAAGAGGTGGGCGAAGTTTCAAGGCCTCATCGCGTTGTGCGAGAGATTCTTGAGCGTCGCAAAGAGCGAGAGTTCACAACAACGATGGAGCTGTCATTGTTAATTGAACGGACTTTTGGCTGGCGTAAAAAAGGAAAACATCCTGCCACCAACTTCTTTTTGGCACTTCGGATGGAGGTGAATCAAGAACTCAGTGAGCTCCATCAAGCCATCCACAAAATTCTTACGGAAGGACTTAGGCCAAAGGGCCGGTTGCTGATCATCACTTTCCATTCATCAGAAGATCGAATCATAAAACGCCTATTTAAGTCTTGCACGGAGTTTGGGACCATTATGACCAAGAAAGTGATTGCACCAGAAAGATCTGAAATTCTACTTAATCCTCGCTCAAGAAGTGCTAAGCTAAGAGTGTTCGAAAGAAAATCGATGGAGGAGACATCATCGAATGAGTGAGCGCATGTGGGCCGATGTGAGGCCGTTTTTAAGTGTTTTTATATTGGTTGTAACCTTGTTCAGTTTGGTTTTTCTTAAAATGGAAGTGCGACGGCTTAGCTATGCCGTTTGGAAAACCACACGGGGATATCAAAACTTGCAAAACACTCATCGGCTGAAGCGCATGGAGCTTGCGAAAATGATGCGACCAGATCGGGTTCGGAAAATGGCGCTTTCGAGGTTGCCACTGAATGAAGCTAAACAAGGTCAGGTTATTCAGCTTGATGGCGAGCAGATTGCAATTCCACAATGAAGCTTAGAATTTTAATTTTATTTTCCTGTTTGTTGATGGCTTGGGGATTTTTAATTCTTCGGGCGGCTCAAATCCAGATTGTTCCTAACGCAAAACTTGCGAAACTCAAAGCCAGACAATTTGAAGCTTCGCTTTCCATTCATACGCGCCGAGGCGCCATCGTGGATCGCAATGGCAGAGAACTTGCTGCCAGCGTGCCATCCTACTCCTTGTTTGTGGATCCACAAGTTTTAAAAGAGCCCAGAACCACATCAAGAAAGCTAGCAAAGTTTCTTAGAATTTCTCAACGCAATCTCTTTAAAAAACTCACTAAAAAAAAGAATCGCTTTATTTGGATTGCAAGGCAGTTGGATGAGGATACGACTGAAAAAATCAAAGCGCTAAGAAATCCAGGCTTGGGATTTGTTGAGGAGCCTAAGCGCATATATCCCAATGGAACTCTTCTGGCACAAGTTCTCGGTTTTGTGGGCCGGGACGGGCGCGGACTCGAAGGACTTGAGCGATCTTTCAATAAGGATCTCTCTGGTGAACTTCGTCAGGTCATGGTTGCTCGAGACGCAAGGGGACGACCACTTTTATCCAGCGCCAGTGTTTTTACTGAAATTCCAGATGGATCGGATCTTCAATTGACGATCGATACGGATCTTCAATTTGAGCTGGAGAAAAGACTCAGAGAAGTCGTGGAGCGGTATGATGCCAGCTCAGCACTCGGAGTGATTTTGGATGTTGAGTCTTCCGATATTTTAGCATTGGGCATGACTCCATTTGTGGATTTAAACAATCCCTTTAGAAGCTCGTCCAAAGATCGACGAAACAAAGTGATTTCAGACGCGTTCGAACCTGGAAGCACATTGAAACCTTTTTTAATTGCAGCCGCTTTGAAAGAAGGAGTGATCAAACCCAATTCGAAGTTCTATTGCGAAAAGGGTCGGATGAAAGTGGGTCGTCGAATCATTCGTGAGGCGGATTCCAATCATGCTTTTGAGTGGCTGACCGCCACTGAAATTCTTGCTTACTCTTCGAATATCGGCACCACTAAAATCGCTTTTCAGTTGGGCGCCGAAAAGTTTCGAAAGCATCTTAGAGAATTTGGATTCGGCTCTCAAACCGGTCTTAATTTTCCAGGGGAAGCCAGCGGAATTGTGCATGGTTTGCCGTGGAATCAGCACCTTCTTGCCAATATCTCATTCGGCCATGGGATAACAACCACGCCTCTTCAGATGGCAGCTGCTTACGCAGCCATTGCAAATGGTGGAGTATGGCGAACTCCACGGCTAGTGAAGTCCATTCGCTCGCAAAAGAATCGAGAGGTGATTGGGCTGAATGTGCACGAAGGAAAGAGAATTTTTGATGAAGAGTTATCTGCTCAGCTTCGCATGATGCTGACGGTTGCGACCGGGGACCAAGGAACCGGAAAAAAAGCGCGTATCCCTGGGTTCTTAGTGGGTGGAAAAACAGGGACTGCGCAGATGGTGGATTTTGAAAAAGGAGGATATAAGCGAGGCGCCTATATTTCGAGTTTTGCAGGTTTCGCTCCCGCTCACGATCCTCGCTTTGTAATTTACATCTCTGTTGAGAATCCGAAAAAACGTTATTATGGATCTGAAGTTGCAGCTCCCGTCTTTGCGCAAATGGCTCAGTACGCTGTGCGAAAGCTGGGTTTACCACCAGTCATCTTGAGTGAGAAAAATGTGGTGGATTCCGATGGTTTGCAAAATATCTCATCCATTCAGGAAAAGGCGATTCAGCGCGTGGTTCAATCCGACAAAACAGTGTTTCCTGATTTAAAAGGCTTAGCGCTTCGGGAAGCTCTTAAAAGGATTCCTCTTGAAAGTTCAAATATTAAAATCAAAGGAAGTGGTTATATCTCTCGGACATCACCACGATCCGGGGAGCCATGGCAAAAGGATAAACCTGTGACACTTTATCTTTCTGAAGATCACTAGGGGATACGATCTTGAAATTAAACGAGCTCTTTCCCCAAATAAAAAATGTGACTGAAATCCAAGGTCTTCATTTTGATTCCAGAAAGGTCATCAAGGATTCTGTTTTTTTTGCTCTTAAAGGGAGTGCTCAAGATGGACATGACTATCTTGAAAAGGCCATCACCAATGGAGCCATCGCTCTTGTGGTGAATGATCCCGATCGGGTTCCGCCCTCATTTAAGGGTGAAGTCATTACCGCGACAGATACTCGCTCTCTGATGGGTGAGTGTGCCAAGAAATTCTATAACACTCCAACTGAGCACTTAAAGCTGATTGGGGTCACTGGGACGAATGGAAAAACAACCAGTGTCTACATGTTTGAACATGCATTTAAAAATCTGGGAAAAAAAGCAGGAGTGATGGGAACCATTGACCATCATATCGCTGAAAAAGTGTGGAAAAGCGAACTGACAACACCCGATGTGATTGGTCTCTATTCCAGGCTTCACGAATTCAGTGAACTCGGGGCCGATTTTGCGGCCATGGAAATCTCAAGTCATGCACTCGATCAGAAGAGAGTGGAGGGTCTTCAGCTCGATGTTGGAATCTGGACCAACTTCACGAGAGATCATCTTGATTATCACAAATCCGAAGAAGAATACTTTTTGGCCAAAGAAAAACTCTTTTTAAATCATATCAAGCCGGGTGGATTTGCTCTGATCAATGGGGACGTCGATGCACTCAAACGGATTCGTACATCCCCAAAAACAAAGCGATATTTTTTCGGAAAAAATGGAGATTTTAGATTTGAAATCTTAAACCAATCCCTAAATGGAATTCAGTTTGATTTTAAGTCGCCATTTGGCTCTGGTCCGATT
>CAZWVK010000162.1:0-5078 GCA_964636785.1 uncultured Pseudobdellovibrionaceae bacterium
AAATCAAAGGCCTCGGGGATGCGATTTTATTGATAAAGAAGGGCGATCAGTTTCGTCTTTTTTTTATGAATGGTCGAAAGGTTGTCGAGAAAGTCATAAGTAAAACCTCTTTAGAGGACCCGAAGAATCTACGTCAGATTTTAGCGGATCATATGAATCGGCCGGTTGGTCCATTGATTCAGCTCAAAGGTAGCAAATCGGAAAACCATCTTTTGATTGAACATCAGCTCTTATCTCGGGATCTGGAAGAATTGACGTCGGAATGGAAGGTGAGAATGGTCGGCCTGGAGCTGGTCATTGATCGCTTTCAATTGTCTCGCGATCTTTCAGAGGCAGCTTTGTTTTGGGAGAAGACATTTGATGGTTTGGGTGAGCCGATCGGAATCTTCGACAGTGAAAACCAGGTCATTCGCGCCAATCACCTATTCACTTCGGAACTCATGGCGCTACTAGATGAATCGGTTATCCGCTTTGGTTCCCAGGTTTATAATGTAGAAAGTTATCCCATTCGCATGGATCGTGAAATTGCTGAAGGGTCAAAAGTGATTCACTTAAGTGATCAAAGCTCTACATTCCAGCTGAAACAACATATGATTCAAACCGAAAAAATTGCAGCGCTTGGACAGCTGGCAGGACATATTGCTCACGAATTGAATAATCCACTCACTGGAATACGATCCCTCTGTCAGATTCTGATTAAAGATGAAGATCTTTCTGAAGATGTGAAAAGTGATTTGAATGAAGTCGAAGCAGCCACGGAGCGCTGTCAAAGTATCATTCGCAATCTTCTTGAATACTCAAAGCCCCACAGTGAAGACTTAAGAGTCGCGGCGGATGTCAATGAAATCGTTGCTAATACTCTGCCATTATTAAAATCGTTGATGGGAAAACACCGCAGTGAAATTTCACTCCATCAAGAACCGCTCAAAGCTTTAGTGGATCCACATATGCTTCAGCAGGTGGTTTTTAACCTGGTGGCGAATGCATGCCAGGCGATGGCGGAAAAAGGCATAGTGAGTGTCGGAGTTTCGCAAAAGGACAGTCATATTGTGGTGCGAATTCAGGACACTGGTCCAGGAGTTCCAGAGGATTTAAAAGCTGAAATCTTTGAACCGTTTTTTACAACAAAGCCTGTCGGAGAGGGCACCGGCCTTGGCTTAAGTTTGAGTCTCAATGTGATTCGTGGATTTGGGGGAGACTTGCGACTCGATAACGACTATAAAAATGGTGCAGCATTTGAGATTTTCCTACCAAGGGTTTAAATGGTGAAAATACTTATAGTGGATGATGAGCCGCTGGTCCGGCGGTCGCTCAAGCGCGCCGCAGAGTTTTCCGGCCATGAGGTGCAGGTGGCGGAAAATGGCCTCGAAGGCAAAGCCATCTGGGAAAAATTCAATCCGGATGTGGTTTTTGTCGACGTTTTAATGCCGATTATGGACGGACCTACACTGCTTCAGCAAAAGCCGAAAAACTCAAATGCCCGTATCATAATGATGAGTGCTTTTACGGGGGAGTACGATAGCGAGACGGCTATGAAGCTGGGCGCTGATGTCTTTCTTGCTAAGCCATTTGAAGATATAATGGCGGTGATTGCAAAAGCGGAGAAGTTAAGCCATGTCGAATCCAAAAAATGAAATCAAAGTTAAAGTCCAACCCTATCCTTTTTCAATCGCGATTTTGAGAGAGGGGAAGACCGATGTGGCTCAGGTCTTGAGGCTTGCGCAAAAGGGTGCGATTTTGAGTGTGGGTGGCCTAGTTTTTACAGCTGGAAGCGAGTTTCAAGTGAGTTTTGAAATTCCGGTTCACAAAGTGGAAATGAATTTGATGGCCAAGGTGATAAAAACTTACGACCGCGCTGTTTTGAATGAAAAGCGAGTTGAGCGGTTGATTGAAATTCAATTCCCAAAGATCACAAATGAAGAGATTCGCTCTATTCATAAATTTTTGGTGGCCATCAAACAGGTCGCTTCATGAGGGTTATTGCGGGAAAGTTTAAAGGGCATAAGCTGGTTTCGTTCGATGCCGGTCATATACGTCCCACAACGGATCGAGTGAAGGAGAGCCTTTTTAATAAATGGAGTCGCTACATTGAGGACGCAACGGTATTGGATCTCTTTTGTGGAACTGGAAGTCTTGGTGTTGAAGCTTTATCCAGAGGAGCGGAATTTGTTGAGTTTGTGGACTCCAATGAGAAGAGCTTAAGAATTCTGCGTGAAAATGTAAAAAAGATAGGTCTTAAAGAGGGCTTCCATATCACCAAACAAGATGCGATTCGATTTTTAGAGACATCGACTCTGCAATTCGGCCTGATCTTAATTGATCCACCTTTTACGAAATCTATGGCTCATGATGTCCTGACCGCACTCTCAAAGAGTTCAGTTCTCGTTCAAGGGGGGCTTGTGGCCATCGAATCGGGCACCAAAGAGCGAATTGAGGATGATTATTCATCGCTTCGTCTCTATGATCGTAAAGAATTTGGTGATAAGACCTTAAGCCTTTATGAGAGGAGTCCTGATTGAGAAGGGCGCTTTATTCCGGAAGTTTTGATCCCGTGACCTATGGTCACTTAGATATTATTGATCGCATTCGATCTCAATTCGATGAGATCACTGTGCTTGTAGCGGATTCCATTTCGAAGTCTTATCTTTTCACTGTTGGTGAAAGGGTCGAGATGATTCGCGATTTAACAAATGGATTGGTCAAAGTGGAGTCGACAGACGGACTTCTTGTTGATTATGCAAAAGCAAATGGCATCAAAACGATTGTCCGTGGTCTTCGAGCCATATCGGATTTTGAATATGAAATTGCTATGGCCAATATCAATCGAACTCTAGCTCCTGAAGTTGAAACGATGATTATCTTTACCCGCCCGGAATATAGTTTCATTGCCTCACGAATGGTCAAGGAAGTCGCATCCTATGGCGGAGATCTTAAAAGTCTCGTTCCTCCGGCTATTATTGAAAAACTCGCAGAAAAGAAAAACCAGGGAAAACTATGAAGCTCTCACTCCGTGCTCAAAATTTAAAGCCATCTCCGACTCTTGAAATTGCAGCAAAAGCTAAAGCTTTGAAGGATCAAGGAGAAGACGTTATTTCTTTGTCTGTTGGTGAACCGGATTGGGACACCTATGAAGGAATCAAAACGGCTGGTAAAAACGCCATTGATTCAGGAGCCACAAAGTACGCACCGGCTGCAGGTCATCCAAACTTAAGAGCAAAGATTGCAAAGGTTGCAGGCGAAGAAGTGGGCTTAGGTTATGATGCTCAAAGTGTCACGGTGTCTGTTGGTGCGAAGTTTATTTTATTTTCGGCACTCCAAATGCTTATCGATGAGGGGGATGAGGCGCTAATCCCAATCCCTTACTGGGTGAGCTACCCTACAATGGTTGAGCTTGCAGGAGGAAAGCCCGTTTTTATTCCATCCACTGCAGAAACGAATTTTCGCTTCACTGCAGATGCACTTGAAAAATGCATCACAAAAAAATCTAAAGTTTTAATTTTAAACTCACCAAATAACCCATCGGGTGAAGTTTTTTCGAAGAGTGAACTATCTCAAATCGCAGACGTTTTAAGGAAGCATCCACAAATTACCATTTTGAGTGATGACATTTACAACCGTTTGGTTTTTGAAAAGGGTGAAAAGATTGCTCCGCATATCTTGCATGTGGCGCCGGACTTGAAGGATCGCGTTGTTTTGATCAATGGTGTTTCAAAAACATTTTCAATGACCGGATGGCGACTGGGGTGGGCAGTAGGACTTCCGGAGTTGATTAAGGCGATGTCGAATTATCAGAGTCAGTCTGTGAGCTGTGCCGCGCCCTTTACTCAAATGGCAAGCTTACACGCTCTTGAGAATTCGTTTTCCGATGTTGAAAAATCCAATCAGCTTTTGATCCAAAGACGTGATGCCTTTGTAAAAGGCTTAAATGAAGTGCCAGGGTTAAAGGTGAAATCTCCAGGTGGAGCATTCTACCTTTGGGTGGATGTGACTTCGTGGCTTGGAAAGTCGGTGGGTGGTCGAAAGATTTCAGACTCGCGTGCCTTGTCACTGATTTTGCTTGAGGAAGAAAAATTAGCGGTGGTTCCCGGCATCGAAAGCGGTGTCGAGGGTTATTTGCGCTTAAGCTTTGCTCTTGATGAAGCTTCCATCCAAAAAGCCTGCCAGCGTTTTAGCGAGTTCGCGAAGAAGATTGGATAGGTTTCGATCCTAGATGATTTCCGAGTGAAGCGCTTTTTTGATTCCAAACACCCAGTCATAAGATTCGATAAACTCTGGTGAGGGGATTTCAAGTGAACTCGTCGATCTCAGTCCGTCGAAGGGCTTGTGAGTGAGGGTTTCGAATATCGAGCTCTGTGGTGCAAAGTGACTCTGCGCGAGTCGACCATTCTTTTGATAAGTAGAATCACCAGAAAATGGAAGTGTGAAGACGGATTCAAGGTCAAATTCGGAATCGAGCCACATGGAAGAAGTTCTGATGTGGAGAGATGATTTGTCATCTAGTGGGAAGTAATTGGCCGTTTTTGAAGCATGCATATTGCCACAAAACCAAATGATCTTGTCCGTGTGATGAAGCAGGGATTGATACTCGCGCATCCTGTCTATGATGAACTCTTCGCGCAATTGGTCAAATTGGTCTTCATCGGTGCAGCTTAAGACCCGTTGTGATTGAACTTCGCTCGGATTGTCGAATGATATATCTATGCAATGTATGTTCAGCTGATCAGAATGAGCGTGGTAGAGCTGAGCCAATCCATCGAGAAACAGGTATTGATCATTTAAAAAGAGGGAAGTGGTAGGATTTAAAAACCGCTTTTTAAATTCTTGATCTGGATATCCAGAATTCATCCATGAGTTGATTTGGCCTTGTTGGTCGAAGCCTCGTTCTAGAAAAATGGTTAGAGACATATTTCTTCTTAGAAAGCCGTGAATAATCTCCAGTTTAAAATCCATGAGATTCAGAATTCCGTGACACTCTCCAATTGCAATCGCTTTTTTGATGAAAGGCAGCTCCATAAGTAGACTCTATGACATTTTCTTGGATGGTGGAGTTGCCCCGATTCGGTGGACAGGTTTTAACC
>CAZWVK010000163.1:0-5040 GCA_964636785.1 uncultured Pseudobdellovibrionaceae bacterium
AAAGACACATTAGAAAACGAGAATTATAGAAAAGTTCTCTATACGGCCAAAAACAGCCAGCTTGTTCTTATGTCTCTTTTGCCAGGAGAGGAAATAGGGGAGGAGGTGCATGATTTAGATCAATTTTTAAGAATAGAATCTGGTCATGGCGAGGCTGTAATAGATGGTGTTTCTCACGACATAGAAGATGGTTCTGCAATTGTCGTGCCTGCGGGTGCTAACCACAACATTATCAACACCTCAGATACCGATAAACTAAAACTTTATTCAATATATTCTCCAGCGGAACATAAAGATGGAATAGTTTTTGCGACTAAGACTGAGGCTGATTCAATGGAAGAACATTTTGACGGAAAAACAACGGAGTAAAAAATAAGAATATTTTTTCTTACATAAAACCTTCCAATTGGAAGGTTTTATTTTACGAAGGTCGGACCTTTGTAATAAAAATATTTTAAAAGTTCACACCCACACCAATTTTCACAATTTACACCACTAGAGTCTTTAAATTATTTTGATTTTCAAATGCCTTCAAAAATTAGTGTGGAGTGTTCGCTCCCTTACATCTATGATGGTATTTGCGAAATGCGAAGTTGGATGATGGTTAAACAAATGAAAATATATTTCTAAAATATCAAATGCTTTAGAGTATTATTAGGATATTACTTCGATATGCCATTATAGGTGTGGGAGTTATCCACAGGTTTGCATTTGCGACTCATTGGGGGGCTGATATAATAATTAGATTAAAAGAAGTTTTTTAAAAGATTAATTTAAATAAATGAAGTTATATAAAAGAAGTAATTTATATTCTTTCTTGTCTTCTCTTGTTGTGACTGCGATTTTTGTGTCTGTTGTGTTTCCGTCTTTGGAGCCAATGTATGCAAAAGCTGCTCCAGGCGACTGGACAACAGGAATGTCTAGTCCATCTGTAAGAGCAAGAGCATATCATACTTCGGTTGTCTACAATGGAAAAATTTATTCCTTTGGTGGACAGGATTATGCTACTAATGCGACTAATACACTTGATATTTATGATATAGTTGGAAATTCTTGGTCTGTCGGTGCTAATAACAGTACAGAAAAAGACTATTCATCTTCTGTTGTTTATAATGGTAATATGTATGTTTTTGGTGGATGGGATGGTGTGGGAAACCATACAAACAGTCTTGATGTTTACGATATTGGTTTAGATTCGTGGACTGCAAGTACATCTGGGGGTATAGCGAGGGCTGGACACACATCTACTTTATATAATGGCAAAATGTATGTTTGGGGTGGCTATGACGAAAATAATAATGCTACAAATACATTGGATATTCTAGATATCGAAAGTGCAACATGGTCAACTGGAGAAGCTGGTGGTACAGCTAGGGCTTATCATTCTGCTGCTACATATAATGGAAAGATCTATTTTTGGGCTGGTGACGATGACTCTAGTTATGTAAATTCTCTAGATATTTATGATATAGGAGATGATTCCTGGTCAACCGGAACAGCTGGTGGTACAGCAAGGGGTTATGCATCTGCTGTGGTTTATGGAGATAAGATTTATTTTTGGGGTGGAGACGATGGTTCAGTTTATTTAGACACAATGTATATTTATGATATAGGAGATGATTCCTGGTCTTTAGGTAATCCAGCTAGTGGTTACGCAAGAGTTGGTCATAGCTCTATTCTTTATGGTGATAAAATATACTCCTATGGGGGTGATGATGATATAAACATCTTAAACGATATGTTGATTTATGAAATAGGCTCCAATTCTTCTGGTGTCGAATCCCAAATCACCACAAAACAACAAATCCTCTCCGAACTCTCAATGACAGTAGCCTCAACCTCAATCACAATGCTCCCAGCTATCCCCGGATTAACAGGAGGAGCAGGATATGGAGAAACAGATGTAAACATAGTAACAAACAACACCACAGGATACACAGTAACCCTCTCTGCCTCATCAACTGGAGGTACAATGGTAGGAGATGTAATAGGTTATGCAATACCAGCATACAGTCCTACAGATGGCATACCTACAACCTGGGCTTCATCCACATCAGGTGGTACAGCACTCTTTGGTTTCGCAGTAGAAGCAGTATCTTCTGAAACAGAATCAGGATCACTCTGGAACAGTAAGAACGACAACCTCTACTTTACGAGTGCCACCTCAGGTCCTATTACCATCCTAAAGAGAAACACCCACACAACATATGCTGGTGCTACCTCAACCTTACACTTTAGAGTTGAAGTTCCTCCTAATCCAAACCCTGCTGTACCAGAAGACTGGTATACAGCTACCACTACTCTTACTGCTACGATGAATTAACAAACAACCCTAACTTAAGAAACCACCTGATAACTCAGGTGGTTTTGTGTTTTTGTCCATACATTATGAAGGTCTGACCTTTATACACAGAAATAACAAAAACTTCTCGATGATTCGAGAAGTTTTTAAAAATAATATTTCAAAATTATTTTTAATGATGTTTTAAAATTTATGTTATAATTATAATAGTTTTTTATCAAGATTTTATAATGAAATTTAAATTTAAAGCCAAAAGAAAGAATGGTGAATTGATTGAGGGGTTTAGAGAAGACATGGATCGTTTTAAGGCTTCTCATCAGCTTATTTCTGAAGGTCTTTTTCCTATCTCAATTATTCCGATTACTGGCTCCGATAAAAAATTTGATTTCACTTTTTTAAACGAGATATTTATAAGGGTTAAACTTCATGAAAAGATAATTTTTGCGAAGAATCTTGGTTCAATGATTTCGGCTGGTCTCTCTCTTTCTCGTTCTTTGACAGTTTTAGAGAAACAGACAGAAAATGTTAAATTTAAAAAAATAATAAGAAATTTATTGGAAGATGTTGAGGCAGGAAAAAGTCTTAGTGAGGCAATGTCAAAACATTCTTCCGTCTTCTCATCTATTTTTATAGCGATGGTGGCTGCGGGAGAAGAATCGGGTTCTCTTTCTGAATCTTTAAGGATAGTTGGAGATCAGTTGGATAAGGTTTATGCAATAAGAAGGAAGATTACTAGCGCAATGATCTATCCAACTGTAGTATTGTTTGTAATGATAATTATCGGTTTTTTGATGCTTATTTATGTAGTTCCAAGTATAACAGGTACTTTTAAGGAGTTTGGGGCAGAATTACCATTTACAACTAAAATTATCATACAAGGAAGCGATTTTATGGTCGTTAATGTTGGTTTTGTTCTAATTATGTTTATTGTTATTGGTTTATCTATTTACTATTCTCTTAAATCTGAAAAAGGTCAGAGAGGTATGGATTTTGTTCTTTTAAAAATACCAGCAGTTGCTAGTATTGTGAGACAGGTTAACTCGGCTACAACTTCAAGAACATTATCTTCTCTTGTTTCTTCTGGGGTTACTATCGTAAAGGCACTTGAAATAACTATAGATGTCCTTCAGAATTCTTATTATAAGAAATTTTTATATAATGTTATTGAGGGTGTCCAGAAGGGTGAAACTCTTTCGAGTTATTTTAAAAGAGAGTCAGAATTATATCCTCCTCTTGTTGGAGAAATGGTTGAGGTTGGAGAAGAGACTGGTAATCTACCAGGAATGCTTATGAATGTAGCTGTTTTTTATGAGGCAGAAGTAGATGCTGTTACAAAAGATATTTCCACTATTATTGAGCCGTTTCTAATGCTTATAATTGGTATAGCTGTCGGATTCTTTGCAGTAGCAATGATACAGCCAATATATGCATTGTCGGGTGGAGTTTAATAAAAAAATGAAAAATAAAGGTTTTACTTTTTTAGAAGCTTTAATAAGTATTGCTGTCTTTGTTTTGGTTTCGGCCTCTGTTTTTAGGGCATATTCGCTTTTAATAGAGACAGCAAGAACTTCCAGATTAAGATTATCCGCCACACTTGTTGCTAATGAAGAAATAGAGATTGCGAGGAATTTGCCTTATGAGTCGGTTGGAACTGTTGGTGGTATTCCAAGCGGTGTTTTATTGCAAAGTAAAATTGTGGAAAAAGATGGTTCTGGGTTTAATGTGGTAACAAGTGTTAGAAATATTGATGATCCTTTTGATGGCACAATAGGAGGAGAACCGAATGATTACTCTCCTGCTGATTATAAGCTGGTAGACGTTTCCGTTTTGTGCGTCGGATGTGATGAGTCAAGGAGAATAAAAATAGTTACGAATATCGCCCCAAAGGGATTGGAGACCACTTCAAATAATGGGGCACTTTTTGTAAATGTATTCGATGCTTTGGGTAATCCTGTTTCGGGTGCTAATCTTTCTATTTCAAACAATAATGTTTCTCCCTCAATCAACATTAACGACACCACAGATAATAATGGTAGTCTTCATTTGGTTGATGTTCCTCCTTCTAACCAAAATTATTCAATTTCTGTTTCAAAAAGTGGTTATTCTACTGATGTTACTTATGATACAGATTTACCAGATAATCCAAATCCTACAAAACCTCATGCCACTGTCGCGGAAAGGCAGGTTACGCAGATTAGTTTCTCGATAGATAGATTGAGTACCTTGAATGTTTATTCTAAATCAGAAACTTGTACCACAACTCCGAATTTACCCTTTAACTTAATAGGGGCAAAAGTAATAGGAACTGATCCTTTAGTCTATAAATATGAACAGAACCATACTACTGATAGTTCTGGCGTAAAAAATATTTCAGAACTTGAGTGGGATACTTACACAATCTCAATAACCGAAGATTTGGGTAGTAGTCATTTTTTAGCAGGTACTTTGCCAATTACTCCAATTTCGCTTCTTCCTAACTCAGAACAAAACATAATGATAATAACTAAACCAAAGTCACCAAACGCACTTCTTGTTTCTGTTAAGGATTTTTCTACTAAGCTTCCGATTACGGGCGCTCTTGTTTCTCTATCTGGTGCGGGTGAGAAGACAACTGGTAGAGGTTCTCAGGTTCAGACAGATTGGTCTTCTGGTGCTGGGCAGTATAATTTTACTGACTCTAAAAAATTCTATGATTATTCAAATATATCTTTTGCGGAAACTGCTGGGGAGCTTAGGCT
>CAZWVK010000164.1:0-4920 GCA_964636785.1 uncultured Pseudobdellovibrionaceae bacterium
CGCGAACACCAGAGGTTAAAAGAAGATCTTCGCCGATGTCGTTTCTGATTTTTTCATAAAGAGGAAGGGAGTTGTCCTTCCTTAGAAAATGACCCGTGTACGGAACCTTATACACTTCGTTCGATTTAATCTGCTCGGTGAAGTTCTTGGCGACTTTTTCACCTTTAAAGCCATACTTCGCACCATCGAAATAAAACAGCTCTTCAAGGAATATCTTTTCTGTTGCCAAAACAGCTTCGCACTTCGGAGCAATTGAGGCGTAGTGAAAAAACTCATCCATTCCAATAAGATTGAAATTCCCAAAGCCAATATGTTTTTGAACCGCGCGGAATTTCCTTGTCAGTTGTTCAATGGCTTTGAGACGTTCATCTTCAAAAAAAATATCATCTGGAAAGTCTTGAGAAAAATATATGCTCTTTGCCCGATCATCTTTGATGAGGTCTTTTAAAAGCTCCTCGTTCGATTTTTCAGGATGAATGATCTTTGAATCAGCCAGATCTTCAGCGCCGAGAATTTCCTTTTGATCCATTTTAGAATGAGAATGCCCATCCTCTTTTGAAAATGGATTGATACAAGAAAGGCAAAATTCATACTTTCTCAAGGTTGAACAGCCCGCAAGCCAAACGGGGCTGGCCATCGTTAATAAACGCATGAACTCTCTTCTCTTCATTCTCTCTATTATGACGAAAACGCTGAGATTTGCCAAAGCATTTCAGGTGTTTACACGCTGACGTAGGTCCTATTTCGTTCTGGAGCAATGGGATGTTTAGAATTTAGCCACCTAAATTTAACACTGCCTTCATTTTTGCTTGGACCATTTCTTATAGATTGAGGGAAAAGGAGGCGATCATGGAGCGATCAATCCATCCCGAATCACACTATCGAGTTGTTCGTTATCACCCCCATTTTGGTCATGGAATCTTCGCAGAGATTTTAGGAGAGAACTTAAGTCTTGATGATGCCAAGAAACTACATGAAGCCAACAAGCCGGTGATCACGAAAGAAGACCTCGTCATTGAAGATCAAAACAAAGTGGGCGTGGATGCCGAGGTCCTTTCGTATCGCAAGGAAGAAGATCAGAGCACTTAAATACTATTCCTCTGAAGGACTGTGCTCGACTTTCACAACCTTGATATGTCTTGTTTTTCCACTTGGAAGTGGCCAATCGATCGACTGACCGACTTTGAGTCCAATCAGAGCTGCACCAATAGGCGCCAAAATTGAAATTTTACTCTCTTCCACATTTGCATCTTCTGGATAAACCAAAGTCACATGAGTTTCTTTACCTGAATCCAAATCCACAAATGTCACTTTAGCATTCATTGAAACAACATCCGATGGAAGGCTCTCATCAGGTACAACCTTAGCGCGGCCCAATTCTTCATCAAGTAGCTCCGCAATCTCGGACTGAGCACTTGCTAGCAACGCAGTTAATTTTTCGTAATCTTTCTGTCCAACGGTTAAAAGCTCGGTCACGGCCATAAAACCTCCTCGTTTTATTTACATTTTATTAAGTTAGATCTTTACACTGGGGCGGCGTTGAGTTTGAGTTCCTGCCGCCTTAAGAAATGAATTTGAGCTCAGTGCTGGTGCACAGAGTACAATTCGAGAGCTGAAGAAAAGAAGACCACTTAAGATTCATGCTCATGGGCCACATTATAACTTGAAAACGCCTTTTTAAGCAATGAATAGCTTTTCTTACCCCAACCCACCTAAACCACGTCTAGGGCGGGTTTAGCGCTGTTTTGGCGGCCCGCAGCAACATCGACTTCATTGTCTCAGATCGATCCATAAAGCCCTCCTTGCTCTGACTTTAGCAGAGGGGAAGAGCGGGCACTCTTTTTAGTTTATCGATGACCGCATCGACCCACGTACTCGCGCAGATTGAGGCGACTGGAGGTCCGAGTGACGAAATTCTTTACTTTTTGGCATCCACTTCGCAAATAAAGTCTGTGATGAGATTTCTGCAAGTGATCTTCAGTCTGGCTTTATGGCTATCTTTAAGCATTTCAGCTGCAGCCCAAAACTGTGAGGAGTTGCTTCTAGAGCTTCGTCCTTACCTCACCTCGATAGAGCCGGTTTTGGGCACCCACAGTGATTTTCTTTCAAATCAGCCTCCAGCCTCCCTCCTCGCTTACATTCAAAAGGAAGGTGGAGAGCTTCATTTCCTAGGACAGGGTTCTTACGGCAAAGTTTATCGCTGGGAAAATGATAAAGCTCAAATTTCGATGGTCATTAAACACTATGATTCCGCCATCAGCGCGAAGTCCGACGACCTTTCATTTCAGATTCTTCGGCGCGTAAGTCATAAAGATGATTACATTCAGATCATAAATGAAATTCGCGAACCCACTGATCGCTTGAGATTTTATCAAGACCTTCGCGGCATCACGCTGAATGACTTAGAGAACAGTCATACGATTCCTCAAAATATCCGTGAAAAAGTCAGTTCCGCTTTTTCAGATTACGAGTCCGACTTGGTGAGACGCCTAAAAGCGATCAATCCCGAGGGGACGGTGATAGATGATGGAAAAGCGATTATGGTTCAATTTCCCAACGGTCCACTGATTGCCATTGGACTTCATAAAAAAAACATTCTCTTTGATCTCGAATCCAGTCGACTATGGATTATTGATCCATTTTAATATTTGACGGCGAGTCAAACGCCCCTGCGACTTGGTTTTTTCGAAGACCCTCGATAGACAAAAGATATGAATACCTTTCGTGCACATTGGGGAAGTCGGTTAGGTTTTATTCTTGCGGCCGCCGGAAGCGCAATCGGTCTTGGCAACATCTGGAAATTTCCATACATCACTGGTCTTAATGGTGGTGGACTTTTTGTACTCATTTATCTGTTCTGCATTCTCCTTGTTGGAATTCCCATCTTTATTGCCGAGCTCTACATTGGACAACAAGGTCAGAAGAATGCCGTCGAATCATTTGAAGTGCTCGATAGAAAAAACTCGCCGTGGAGAGTGGGTGGAGCCTTAGGCCTGATCAGTGCATTTTTAATTTTATCTTTTTACAGCGTTATTGGCGGATGGGTTTTGGATTTTGAGTTCAAAAGTCTTTTTTCTGAATTTTCAGGAAAATCCGCAGCTGAGATCCAAGCCATGTTAACTCGGCTTCATCTTGATCCTATAAAACAAACGATTTGGCACTTATTGTTTATGGCACTCACTGCTGCAATTGTTCTCAAAGGTGTCTCCAAAGGCTTGGAGCGATTCAATAAGATTTTAATGCCGACGCTCATTCTTATTATTTTGGGCTTGTCAGTATACTCATTTTCTCTTCCTGGATTTCAGAAAGCTATTGAATTTTTATTCTGGCCCCACTCCGATGCGATCTCTCCAAATGCTGTACTTGAAGCTGTCGGACATTCCTTTTTTACTTTGAGTCTTGGAATGGGAGCCATACTCACATACGGAAGCTATTTGAATAAGAACGAAAGCCTTGTGAAAGTGGCTTTTGCCGTGGCTCTCTTAGACACAGTGATCGCGCTACTCTCGGGCGTGGTTATTTTCTCAATCGTTTTTAGCTTTGATCTTGAGCCTGGAGCAGGCCCCGGACTCATTTTCTCAACTCTTCCAACTCTTTTTGCCCAGCTACCCGGCGGCACTTTGGTTTCAGTTTTATTTTTTCTTCTTGTTGCTTTTGCTGCACTGACTTCCGCTGTTTCACTCTTAGAGGTGGTCGTCGCTTACTGGTGTGAAAAACTAGGAACAAACAGAAAGCAAACCACGATTGGAGTTTCCCTATCCGTCTTTCTGACTGGGCTTTTAAGTGTTTTCTCTTTTAACCTTTTAGCAGATTTCAAAATCCTGGGGTTTACATTTTTTGATCTTTTTGATCGCCTGACATCCAGTTATTTATTACCAATTGGCGGCATGATCATCTCGCTCTTTTATGGCTGGAGACTTGGAAAGCTCGCTGTTGAAAAAACATTGGGCCCAAGTCGAAAAGTCTTCTCATTGGGCCTATTGTGGATCACTCGAGTCCTTGCGCCTCTTGCGATTCTGATTGTTTTATACCGGCTACTTTAAAGCGGCTCTCCATCTCATTTCTTAACCGCACTTGCTGCTTCCGCACGAAAGACATGTGAAACAACCTTCTTGAAGTTTCACATTTCCGCTTCCGCATTCGGAGCACTTAATCATTGTGACTTCCTTAATGTACTTCTGCAGAGTTCGCGCAATGGCTTTTGAAAAAGATGTGATATTCCCCTCACTCTTAATCAACTGAGAGACGATAAACTCAATATCCGCACCATGACGAAGCGCTGTTGAAATCATACGAGTCAGTGCTTCCTGCTCGCCAGATTCAAAAAACGCGCGGATGTCTTTTAAACGCCAACCATCCTCAGTTTCCAAATGATAGGTGCGAGTTTTTTCTTTAACTAGCTTTCCCTTTGTTACAGTTTTAGGAAGCTGAACACCGCTTTCTTTTAAAGCAAAAACTTCGTAAGGGTCATCCCCATCAAGAAGTCCGACCAATACAATCCAACCTTCTCCATTGGAAACCAGGTGATGAATGTCACATTCAAGTTCAGTTGGACGGTCCATCGCTTTGGTGCGCTCTACACCTTTTGCTTTTCCACTTTCTGCTTTATCACCAGAAAGAACAGATGGCATTGTTCCGTCTCGATAGGACGTGCATCCTTTGATTGTTCCTGTTTCGTACGCAATCCCATATAAGCGTTTGAAATCTTCATAAGGATAATCATTAGGAACGTTCACTGTTTTAGACATCGCGGAATCAATGTATTTTGAAAAGATCGCCATTGTTTTAATATGGTCATCCAATTTGAGATCATACGCTGTTGACGCCCATTCTTCATCTGGAGTCCAGGACTTCATCGCCTCATGGTACTTCACTGCATAATCCGTCACACGGTTTTCCTTTAATAGCCCACGGGAAGAA
>CAZWVK010000165.1:0-4873 GCA_964636785.1 uncultured Pseudobdellovibrionaceae bacterium
GTACGATGGCGCGCACTCAATCCACTTCGCGTTCGAAGAAACGCACTCCACAGCCCGCTCGGCGTGGAACTCAGAGCCGTCCTAAAAAGGTGGCGGCAAAAAAGAAGCCGAATTTATTCTCAGGTTTATCATTGGATCAGCTTCGCCATATGTACGAGCTCATGGTTAAGTCTCGTGTTTTAGAAGAGCGCTTAATTAAAATTTATAAAGCTGGTGGTGCCTTCTTTTGGATTGGTGCTCCAGGAGAAGAGGCATTTGGAGTACCACTCGGACTTCTCGTTGATAAAGGAGAAGGACCAGATCACGACTATCTTCATCTCCATTACCGAGGCACCCCAACAGTGGTCGCCATGGGAATGCCAATGATTGATTCCATTCGCTTGATTATGAATAAAGCGACAGATCCTTCAACCGGTGGTCGGAACTTTTCGAACCATTACTGTTTTCCGCAGTGGAATGTCACACCGGTTAGCTCACCCATCGAAGTTCAATACATCACCGCACTCGGAACTGCGCGAGTGCAAAAACGAAGAAGTTCAAAAAGTTTAACGATTGTAACTGGTGGAGATGCAGGAACTGCAGAAGGTGATTTTGCGAGCTGTTTGATTTGGGCGTCTCGGCCGAAGGAAGAGCTGCCGATTCTAATCACCGTGCAAAACAACCGTTGGGGAATTTCGACGGACTATGCCAGCCAACACGGCGAAGAAAGTATTGCTGATCGGGGGAAGGCATTTGGAATTCGCACTTGTGTGATCAATGGAAATGATCCAGTTGAATCCTACATCAAACTGTCAGAAGAGATGGCTTATATCAGAAAGAATCGAAAACCCGTTTTGCTGGAAGCCCATGTTTCAAGGCTGTACGGTCATTCGTCTGCATCGGGTGCGAATCCGGTGGATGAATTTGATCCAGTTCGTGCCTTCGAAGAAAAACTTCTGACTGCGGGTGTGATTAAGTCTAATGATGCAAAAGAGACCTGGAAGAATTTTGAAGAAGAGGCTCGTTTGGCGCAGGAGCAAGTGAAAACCGAGCCTGCACCGACTCCGGAATCCATTTGGGATCATGTTTATACCAATGGTGAAAATGCGGATTGGAGGAAGTTCTAATGGCAAATATGGCTCAGGCCATTCGAATGGCTCTTCACTACGGTGAGGAAAACTTAGGTGTTCAGGATATTTTCGGTCAGGATGTGGGAGCACCGCTTGGTGGAGTTTTTACAGCCACTCAAGGTTTAAAGACGGCATGGAACACTCCACTGGACGAGCGTGGAATCATCGGAATGGCAATGGGGATTGCTATGACCGGAGAGCGATGTGTCGCTGAGATTCAGTTCTGCGATTATATTTTTAATACCATTGATCTATTGAAAATCGCCGGAAACACAAACTGGGTGAGCAATGGAAACTACACACTTCCATTTGTTCTTATGACCCCTGTTGGTGCTGGAATTCGTGGGTCCGTTTATCACAGTCATAGCTTTGATTCATGGGCGTCCAGACTTCCCGGCTGGAAAATCGTGATGCCATCCACACCACTTGACGCTTACGGTTTGATGATTTCTGCCATCGAGGATGAAAATCCGGTTTTATTCTTAAAGCCAAAAGCTCTTTTAAGAGTGAAGGGGCAAGAACTTCTTCCCGGTGAGCCAGAAGATGAGAAGGAATTAAAGGCGATGATTGATGCGCCAATTGGTGATCGATCCAAGTGGAAGCCGAAGTGGCCAGAGATTGAAGATTTTCGAATTAAAATTGGAAAAGCAAAAATCACTCGTGAAGGAGATGAACTCACGATTGTGACTTGCGGTCGATTCACAATGTTTTGCAATCAAGTGGCGGATCAATTGAATAGTGAAGGTCATTCTGTTGAAGTGATTGATTTACGAACCATTTATCCATACGACTGGCAGGCCATTAAGAGTTCAATTACAAAAACGAGAAAAGTTCTTTTTGTGAATGAAGACACTGAAGTCACAAACTTTGCTGAGCATTTAGCTTATAGGGCGACAAAAGAACTTTTTTATCAGTTGGATGCCGCTCCCGAGGTATTAGCTGGAAAACATCTTCCAGGAATTGGACTTCATCCCAATTTGGAAGATGCTTCTGTGCCACAGATGGCAGACATTAAGGAGGCTGCATTAGGACTTCTTTCGGAGAAGCCTTAATGTCAAAAAAGAAAAGCAAAAAGAAACTCTCAAAAGTTCTTGGACCGTTTGATAAATACGATCTGTATATGAGGTCCGTGCAGTCTCCAGCAGCTGATGTGGAGTATTTTGCGCAGACGTATAAAGAGATTCGTAAAAAACCTGCACGGATTTTACGTGAGGATTTCTGCGGCACATTTGGAATTGCTTGCGAGTGGGTGAAGTTAAATCCAAAGAATTATGCGATTGGTGTTGATTTGGATCCGGAACCGCTGAAGTACGGGATGGAGCACCACTATACGAAACTTTCTGAAAAAGAAAAAGAGCGCATCAAGATCGTGGAAGGAAATGTTTTAACAGCGGATCCAGGGCTTTCTGATTTAACGGTGGCGGTGAATTTTTCTTACTATCTTTTTAAATCAAGACTCCTTCTTAGAAACTACTTTAAGCGTGCTTACAAGGGCCTTAAAGAAGATGGCGTCTTTATGGTGGATTCATTCGGTGGACCTTTATGCCAGGAGCCTAATGAGGAAGAGAAGGTCTTTGAAGATGAGGGTTTTTCTTATTTCTGGGATCAAGATAAGTATGATCCCATTACAAATGAAGCTTTGTTTTATATTCATTTTAAAAGAAAAGGCGAAAAGAGGCGCGATAAGGTATTCACTTATGATTGGAGAATGTGGAGCATTCCTGAGATTCGCGAAATCATGATGGAAGCTGGCTTTTCCAAAACTCTTGTTTATTGGGAAGGCACTGACAAAGACGGTGAAGGGGACGGTGAATACACGCTTGTTGAAACCGCAGAGGACTGCGGAGCTTGGGTTGCTTATATCGTCGGAATTAAATAGCGGCCCCGTTCAGGAAGGTCGAAAGAGCGCCTGAAGTTTTAGTCCTTCCTTGCTGAGCTTTTCCGTGGCGTCGGGATTTCGAAGGATGGCACATAAAACATTTTCAACGATGGCGCCTTCTCCTCTTAAATCATTGGCGCTTAAGATCACCTGACCACCCGTTGTGATCACATCTTCAATCACACAGACCTTTTTGTTTTCTAAACTCTCAAGTCCTTCTGCAAATTTGCATGTTCCATATTCTTTTGCTTTTTTTCGAACAAAGACCACGGGAAGACCTGTTTCAAGAGAAAGTGCTGTAGCAATTGGAATTCCACCCATTTCTAAGCCGGCCAATACTTCTGTTCCTTGTGGAATCATTTCACTTAAAAACTCAGCGATGGGTTTTAAGAGTTTGGGCTGAGCTTCAAAGCGATACTTGTCGAAGTAATGAGTGGCGGTCTGCCCAGAGCGAAGTAGGAAATTTCCTTCCAATCGACAGATCTCAAGGACTTGCTTTTCCAACTGGTCTAGTGTCATTTTGCATCCTTTCTCATCCAAATCGTATCGCTTCAGATTCATTCGAACTCTGGCATAACGCGTGCTCTAAATCAATATGAGCCATCAGGAGGGCGCAATATGACACTCACTCGAGTTTATATCATCTTAGGATTAACAACATTTGCATTCATTATCATGGTGAAGGTGATGACTCCGTTTTAGGAGTTTCAATGACCTGCTCATTTTCGCATTTAATCAGCAATTTCGTCAGACTATGAATAAAGCCTCTTTGGCCGTGGGTTTCGGTACTGGTGTTCACCACTTTATAATTTCCATTACACACACTTCGGGCCTCTCGATAGCAGACTTCGACCGAGGAGCATGTGACAAGGCGATGAGGTGTGCCATCAGGCCCAATTAAAGGCTTTCTCGGGCTTGAGCATGAAAAAAGAAAAATGGTGCTACTGAGAAGAAGCCAAAGCTTCATAGAGCCAATTTATATACTCTAAATTTGCCGTGGGTTGAAACTGAATGATCGCTGGGACGTCAAAAGGATGATGTTCTTTGATGCACTTGATGACCTCTTCGCGCTTGGATTCCGAGGTTTTGAAGAACACATAGATCTCTTCCTCTTTTTGCACCTCGCCCTTCCATTTATAGATGGAAAGCCCTTTCGGAAAGATATTGGCACAAGCAATAAGGTCCTTGGAAAGCAATACTTTCGCCAAAGCCTCAGCGGACTCCTTGGAAGGAAAGGTGGAATAAATAGATATCAGTTTATTGGGAGAGCTGGTCATCGGCCTGAATCTTAAATCCAAAGAAGACATCTAAGAGACTTTTCAATGTCACAATACCTGAAGTTTTTCCTTGAGAGTCAGTCACTAAAAGAAGTGGGTGAGAGATAGCAACAAACCTTAAAAAGAGCTCTTTTAAACTCAAATTTTCAGAAACTCTTCCAATGTCATGGCAATCATCTTCACTGAGTTCGCGCTCTTCAATCTTCTGCTGAATCTCATCCAAAGAAATCCATCCAATGACCTGATCCAAGTCACCACGATAAACCAGCAAGTGAGCGGGCTTATTCTCAAGAAGCTGGCCAATGCGATCGGTGCGAAGATCAATATCGACACCTTCGATCAGACTTCTTGGAGTCATTATATCTGTGACCTTTAATCCCTCAAGCTCCTCAAGCCGATCCAAGAGCGGCTCGTAAGCCGCCAGGGATTGACGTTTGGTTTGAGGGGGTTCTTGAGGCTTTAAAAATGAGATGTTTCTAACAAAACGAAATAAGTCCATACCTGCTATTCAACACCAGCTTCGGAATCTTTAAAGACCTGACTGCCGGTTGCGCGTCTTTGCCCCTGATACTTTCCTCGATAAGGGGATAAAGCCGTGTGATCCATCA
>CAZWVK010000166.1:0-4815 GCA_964636785.1 uncultured Pseudobdellovibrionaceae bacterium
AGACCATCATTGGGCCAAATCCAGCGTTAGCTCTCAATAGTCCTTTTAAAAATGGAATTGTTGAACACGAACAAAATGGTGTAATTGAACCCATAAGTCCTGCAACAATATAGCCCTTCCCATTTTTAGAGCTTAAGATTTTTTGAATCTTCTCTGGAGGAATGTACTCTTGAAGAACCCCAACAATGTAACTTATTAGTAAAAACAAAATTGTTAATTCTACACTTAAGAACAGGAACATTCCTCCGGCTTCTTTTAACATTGGCAAATATTCCATCTAAAACTCCTTATTATTATATTACCGGTTATATCGTAATTTAACATAACAAACTTGAGCCTTCAACATATTTCTGGTAATATCGAAATATATTCCAGCAAGGAGTTGACATGGAATTAGAAAAAGTAGCTAAGGCTTTGAAAGAACTAGGACATCCTGCAAGACTCAGTATATTTAAAATTTTAGTAAAATCCGGTCATGATGGGCTACCTGTAGGCTCTCTTGCTGAAAAACTGAAGATGCCCAACTCTACTTTGACACATCATCTTTCTGGATTAATTCGTGCTGGGCTAATAGAACAGCAAAGAGATGGAAAGATATTATATTGTGTGCCTCAATATGAAATGCTTGAGGGAGTTATATCTTTTCTTCAAGATGAGTGTTGTAGCGATGTAAACTCATAAATCAATAAGTAAATACTTATTAAAGTAGAAAGTATTTTGTTAAGAGTCTGATAAGTACATTTTGAGATGTTTACCAGTTAAGCTTTTTACACTATTTATTAAATCCCTTGGCGAACCTTCAAACACGTGTGTGTCTTCTTAACATTTGGGACAAATTGGGAATACTAAAGCTTACAGTTGAGCGCTTAGGTATGGTTTAACCCACTATCCCATGCTCCTTTGTTCAAAATATTGAACTATAAACAAAGGAGATAAGTTCATGAGCAACAAAAACATTCGTGAAATCAAAAGAGCAACCCGCAAGAAGTTTTCAGCTGAACAAAAGATCAGAATTGTTCTAGAGGGACTTCGAGGAGAGATCCCTGTGGCTGAATTATGTAGACGTGAAGGCGTAGCTTCAGTGACTTATTACAAGTGGTCTAAGGCCTTCTTAGATGCGGGTAAAAATGGACTTACAATTGACACCAAAAGAGATGCTACCAGTGAAGAAGTTCGCCACTTAAAAGAAGAAAATGGTGATCTTCGAAGAGCGGTTTCTGAACAGACTCTTGAAGTCATTCGCTTAAAAAAATCGTTGGGAATTCTTGCCTAAAAAAATCAAGGTATAAAAGAATGAACATTGATGAAAAGTTAACACTACTTCTAGCTGTAGAAGAGAGTGGATTTAACGTTAAAGAAAGTTTAAAGAGAATGGATATTCCAAGATCCACTTATTATCGCTGGAGAGCAAAGTTTAAAAAGAAAGGTCGCATTGGACTTAAAGATAAAAAATCCATTCCCAAGAAACAATGGAATGCAATCACTCCAGAAGAGGATCATAGGATTTTACAGATCGCCAATGAGTTTCCAGAAAAGTCGTCTCGTGAAATTAGTTTTTACATTACAGACAATGAAGCTTTTAGCGTAAGTGAATCAACAGTGTATCGAGTGTTAAAACGAGAGGGGCTAATTCGTGAAAGCAACGTACAAAGTTTTCCAGCTCAAAAAGAGTATCATACGAAGCCAAAAGAAGTTAATGAGCAATGGCAGACAGATGCAACGTATTTACATGTTCAAGGCTGGGGTTGGTTTTATTTGATTTCAGTCTTAGACGATTACTCTAGGAAAATTATTAGCTGGAAACTTCAAAACTCAATGACTGGAGAAGATTTTACTGAAGTGATTGAAGATGCTTGTCGAATTGCTAAAGTTGAGAAAAGAAATATGCCAAACTTGGTATCTGATCGAGGCCCGGCCCTAATCTCAGGAGAACTCGCAGATTATTTAAGTGAAAAAGGAATTTATCACATTCTTGCGAGCCCATATCATCCTCAAACAAATGGAAAAATTGAGCGCTATCATAAGTCGCTTAAGGAGCAAGTTAAGCTTCATGTCTACGATTGTCCAAATGTTTTAAAAGCAGAAATAGGAAAATTTATAAGTGAGTATAATAAACGCAGATATCATGAATCATTAGGTAACGTGAGTCCTGATGATGTTTTTTATGGGAGACGTGATAAAATTATTAAAGAAAGAAGAGAAAAACAACGATTGACATTTATGAGAAGGAAAGAATACAACACCATCTCAAATGCAATCATGACGTGTTAGGACATAAAAGAGCATGGTTGTCTCAAATGCGCTGAAGATTCACAGAATTAGTACAACCGAAGATAAATCATAAGCAACTTGTTCTCTGTCAATCTGAACAAAAAATTTAATTGAATTCAGCTTTATTCTTTTTAAGCTGACTAAGCAAATGCCCTCCTAATTGTTTAACCCAATTAAAAAAAGTTTACAGGGATTACACAGACACAAAAAAAGGGAGTGCCTTGTTTGGACACTCCCTTTTCCTAATTTACATCAAAGAAATCCTTGCGTGTTGCTCAAAGAAATCGACAAGTTTACCAGCACATTTTAATCGCTCGTAATCATCTTCTGTCGCCGTCTTATTCTTCTTTAGATAAAGTTGCTTAATCCGCTTTTCCTCATCTCTCCATGTGATCGTTGACTTGCCAATTTCATCGACTAGCTCTGTAGAAGACGCTTTTAAGTGTTGTAGAATAATTTGGTCATAGGTTGGTGTCTTACCATACTTCTTGATGACTAAATCTCGTATTTGGTCAGCAATTTTTTTTGGTTTCTGGTAGTACACGAAAGCCATGTCCATTGTTTACATCTTTAATTTTCTCTGTTGAATTTTCCATTTTTCCTCCGTTAATTTTAAAGATTAATGACGCAAAATGTCTTACTATTGCTTGTAGAATGAAAGAGATGAAAAAGTTGAAGCTCCGAGGGAGTTTTGTAGACATACTTTTTGAATTTAAAGAGGTTCCTTGTTACAAAGCCTTTTGTAACAAGAATAGGAAGCCCTTTTGTTGTAACAAATAGGTAACAAAAGGCTCGTCGGTTCAACGTATTTTCAAGGTTTTTTGTAGGTATGGTGAAAGTCGAGAGTTAACTACTGAAATCAACAAGAGACATGATTTGGCCTCTTTTTTGTTAATAAAATTAGTAACTTAAACATTGGTATAGAGAAAAGGTGTAAATTGGCGCACAAGATTGAGGGGCTGGCGGCCGCAAGGTCGTGCTGGTTCAAGTCCAGTCTCGCGCACCAAATGTCAAGGTATTCGAACTCCCACGGGTAAAAAAATTATAAAATTCAGATTCTAGGCACAAAAAAACGCGGGAGCCAGCATATGCCAACTCCCGCAAAAGATTGCCCTCTGTCAGTTGATAATGAAGCGTTACAGACTCTCTACCAACTTCCACTTTATTAATTAGCCATTGAATGATCTTCGACTTGGTGGGTGGATCTCCTCCTAGCCACAACCCCTTTAAAGCCTTTAACAAAACTTTATAGTGCTTGATCTCAATAGGTTTATTGTTACCTATTGAGCCCTCCTTTTTCAAAGCCTCAAGGCGCCTCTCGTAAGTTTCCTTATGTTCCTCCAGCTTTTCCATCTGCTTAAAAATTGGCGCCGCTGAAACCGATTTTGGTAGTTCTGATAGCCTTTCTGCCAAGGCTTCAAGCTGTGAATTCACACCCGAAATTTGAGCTTTGAGACTACATGCCTCTTTATTTGCAGAATGGTCACGAAATTTCTTCTGGGCTTGAACAACTAATTGCTCTCCCAACTCTTTATTCATCAATAAAGACTCGACCTTCTCGCAAACGATAGCTTCAAGTTTAACTGCCGGAATACGATCAAAGTTCTCACAGGCAAATTGCTTTTTGGAAAATGAAGAATTTCTCTTGGTTCTCCATGAATGCTCATAGTAGCCCACTTTTTTGGTCCGACCGTGTGCTGACTTTCCACATAAGTGATCCCCGCAACACTCACAAAACGTAATGCCCGAAAGCAGATAAGGGTAGCGTTTAGAACTATGAGGCTTTTTTCGAGAGCGATTTTTCTTTAAAATCTCGTTTACTCTCTCAAAAAGCGTCTCATCAACAATAGCCTTCCACACAGCCTTAACTAGCTTTTCTTCTCCTTTATCCGTAAATCTTCTAATGCCAATATAGGCAGGATTCGTAAGCATTGTGTGAAGGTTATCGACTGTGAAATGACGATTTCTCATAAATCGCCCTCCACCTTGAAGATGCCTTTTCATCACATATCCATTGTCGTTTAACCACTTCACTGTTGGAGATAAAGATCCCTCCTTGATAAAAGTATCAAACGCTTTTCTCACAACCTGTGCTTGATCCTCATCGACTTCTAAATAACCTGGCTTATCTTCAATAAGCTTATAGCCAATAGGAACAGAGCCACCGTTATAAAGACCTCGCTCGGACCTAGCCCTCATGTTAGCCGCCACCCTTTCACTGACTTGTCTTCTTTCAAACTGAGCGATGTTTGCCAACGTATAAAGAACCATTTCACCTGCTGCGGTTTCCGTATCAAAACTTTCCCTCAGACACATGAGGCCGCACCCGCTGGCTTGCATAAGCTCCCAGATTTCCGAAAAATCACGAATGGACCTTGAGATCCTTGATAACTCCGTCGTCATCACCAAGTCTATTTTCTTGGCCCTAATGGAGTTGCCCCGGTTTAGTGGACACATTTTCCCCATTGGGGTAGGAGTCCATTATGAAGAGAAGAAGCAAATACTCTCCGGAGTTTCGTGAGAAGTTGGTAGCACTAGCGAGAG
>CAZWVK010000167.1:0-4761 GCA_964636785.1 uncultured Pseudobdellovibrionaceae bacterium
TCTTGGTCACTATCCGTGGCTAGTACCTCGTGAGTTGTCAGCCCTGACTCGTCGTCAGTTTTTCTATAACTCAGGGTTGAGCTAAATATCACACCCCGTTTTTTTTGGTCAGCCGTCAATTTTCTGTATATTTTTTGCATTTTGGTCCTTTCCCCTCTTGCGAGGTCATTTTTGTTAATATTAAGCACTTAGAGTGGGCCATAGCACTTACGAACATAGGCTAGACGGTATCTGTGCGTTCACCGAGCCGTTTCGTTCGTCCATTTGACCCACTCAATGTGCTTACTTAGTTTTGAGATTTGGAGAGAGTGTGGGCAGGTTGGCGGTCAGCATCGTGGCTACCGGGTTTTGTCCTTGCTCTCTCCTTATCTCTAACTATCTATATAGTAACACACCGTGTGTCAGATGTCAAGGGGTGGGGGGGAGCAATTTAGCCTCAAATTTCGAGGTATCGGACACAATCGCGGCTTTTTGCTGTATATTGGGACCAGTTAGCTTTTTGATTGACTTCCTCAAGTTTAACGGATTACATAATTATGTAATGATTACACGATGAGTACCAAGGGTTTATCACTATCAGAGGAGACAAAGCGCAAAATTTCGCTATCCAAAACCAAACACACCGCGCGAACCTTGACCGCTTCCGGCGTGTCCTACATTGACTCAATTTTAGACTCAAAGGGCAGACTAACCGCTGTCCCCTCGATAGTTTCCTACTGCTTGCATGCTGGTATCAGTCGCTCGCGATTGTATGAGTTGATCGGCCAGATGCCAGAGGTTGCGGACATTGTGGAGTATATCGAGATGCTACAAGAACAGTACGCCATCAATGCAGGCTTTACTACCAGGAACTCAATTTTTGCCATGTTTTTATTGAAGTCTAGGCACAACTACAGAGACAACGCCGCCAACCTAACACAGAATAACAACTACTTCCAAGGCGTAAGCCCCGAACTGTTGGCGGATGCCCTTACCCTGATGAACAAAGACAAGAAGACGCTCAAAGGTAAATAATCCGCGCCCCTATTAAGATCAACTGGATAGATAGGTATATGGATATTTGTTTATTCTTACTGGCCGAGTGTGTATTTGTTTTAGTTTACGAGATTTGTTTTTCTTTACGGTCTGAGTGTGGAGGGGGTATCTCATCCCGCCGGATTCCCTCAAAAAACCCGCCCTTGACTATCAAGGTACAAAAAAAGCCCGCCGGTTAAGACGGGCTATATCAGTCTTTTATAGTGTTTTAGCTAGTTCGATCATCTCATCATAGCGGCGCATCTCGTTGGTCCAAACTCTAGCCATTCTCTCACTTCGAGCGCGTACAGCCTTACCCCTAGCGCGGTCAAACTCGCGCTGTAGCACCTCAACACTTACCTCTAGCGTCCTACCGCCCCATCCCTCGCCCACCGCCGGGGCTTCGATTATCCTTGCACCGGTACTCAGTAGGGCACCTAAAACATGGGACTTGTGGCGCGCGGTTGTATTGCTATATCCGTCTATGTTGAACAGGTACACCCCGTCTTTTATCTTGGTAGCAATGGGGAAGTGATAACCATAGCTATATATACTTACCCCATCAATGAACATACGAGGCGCGGTTCCGCTTAGCTTACCTTCCGCGTATCTTTCTGCAAGTTGTTTGTTTGTCATACTTACATTCTATGATTGATAATTGAATATAGTATAACACACCGAGTGTCAATGTCAACAGGGCAGTTAGTCGGCTGTGTCGCGCTGGCTCGCGTGCGTGTGTGTATAGTTCACCCCACCCCCACCCCCTCCCCCCTATGGGTCTAATAAAACACTGGCAGGAGGTAGATGGAACTGAGTGTCAGTAAAGACGGCCACCCCTCCACCCGTAGACACCCCCCTATGAAATGTGTGCCTGTAGCGTAACCGCTAGTGCTATAATGTAGGCATGAACACCGCCGCACAAGAGCTAGGTAGGCTAGGAGGAAGAGCACATGATGGTAAAAAGACCAAAGAAACACTGCTTTCAAGGTATGGCTCTGACTACTACAAAAGGATTGCCGCCAAAAAAAGAAAGCGATCTGTTCAGGTTGACCAATCGAGAAAGTGTTTGGTTTGCGGAGTTCCTAGGTGGAAGCACTCAGGATATTCTTCGGATCAGTATGGGAATAGGTCGGCAGAAAAGCATGAGTTTAGTTAGGAGTCCCAATGGAACCAGTCAAAAGATACCTATCTATTTTTGCCTGAAATTTATTCATAATCCGTTTACCGGCTTTGGTTTTGACCATCCGGCACCAGCGGGTATGGCTTGCGTGTCCGTACCTCTTCAGTCCCGCCTTTGGTAATTTTCTTTTGTTTTCGCTCATCCAATCTCAGTCTACCTTTTTCATCGAGAATTGTGTTTTGGGCAGCTAATTCATCTACACTGATACCGTTATTTTTAGCCAACAGAGCAAGGTTTGCGTAAGCCTTGCGAAGAAGATCAACTCGTACGTTTCTCTCAAACAAGCGGAAGCATTTTAGGCACACTACCAAACTGTCCATTTCGTTGTGTTTTTCTCCACAGCACTGACAGTAAGGTTTGTTGTCGGCTGGTAGGATTTTTCTTCTCCCCATACCTCCATAGTAATGCTTGACAAATGACAAAACAAGGGGTTTACTGAACTCAGGGGATTAAGTTGGGAGGTGGTTGGGCAGGCGACCTCCCTATTTAGTTCCTTGAAGATTGCTGGGTGCGAGCCTGATAGAAACTGATGTAGTCCGCATTAAAAGTAGTCGGGAGTAATTACCCGGTTACGATGGCCTTTGCGGTTCAATGAGAAAGGTACAATCAACCTACTCGATTTCTTTACGGTGGAAATCCGTTGGAGGGCTCCAGCCAACAGTCTTTAACGGGGAGTGGCGTAAATCAGCTAGCCGTGCAGAAAGGACAGGAATGAGTCAAGCAGTTAGATTTTAGGAGTTTTATTGGGATTGAGTTAGACCCAGAGTATTTTGAAATTGCTAAGTCAAGAACAGAGAATACTCCAATCTGCTTGTCAAATGTTGGAATAATGTGGTAGGGTAGATGTATGAACCAATACGGACTTAGGTACTTATACAAATATCTAGGGAAGGTTATCAAGAAACTTCCCTTCATTATTACCAACCACAATCGTGAGGTTGCGGTGGTACTTCCTGCGAAAGATAAAATCTTCGTCCAAAAAGGTGATGAGATTATGGTGCAGGTGTATCCAATGCCAACCGAAACCAAAAATGAGCAGTAGGATACGTCTTTCAATCGTTATCCCTGTCTATAACGCCCTAGAGTCACTCAAAATTACCTTGATGTCTGTCGTCAACAATACCGATAATCTCTACGAGATTATTCTGGTTGATGACTACTCAGACGAACCCACTCGTGCTTTTATTGACGGGCTCAGACTTGAAGACTCACTCAACTGTCGGCTAATTAAAACTCGCAACCCAAAACATTCTTGGACAAATGCTTCGTGGAATATCGGGGTAGCGCTTACCACCGGCGAAGTGATTGCAGTCATGAACTCAGACATTTCTGTGGCTCCACATTGGGACACTGAACTAATCAAAATTCTCCACACCCACACTATTGCTTGCCCGCTTGAGCAAAAAGCTGACGGCTCAATTCAAAAGCTCGACCCACTAATTGAGAAGGTTGATCCGGGGATGATTAAAGGAGCTTGCTTTATGTTTAGAGCGATGTATAAGCATAATTGGTTGTTTCCCATCCCTGAAAACTTGGTTCACTGGTACGGGGACCGCTACTTAGCCGACAGAGCCAACAAAGATAAGGGTGTTGGTTTTACGGAAAAGGCAATGATTACACATGGAATTACCCACTCAGGAAGACTGGTTGATCCAAAACTTTATTTGGATACGATTTATCAAGATTTGTTGTCTTATGAGAAGCTGAGTGGAAAAGATGAGTCTTTAATCAAGGCTGAACTTGACCGTCAAAGGCTCAAGCTTTCTTCACCCCAGCCTGATAAGGAGTCCCAGCCCGATTAGTGGTTTTTTCCCAACCAATGTGTTTACAGTAGCCATTAGCCAACCAAAGAGTCTCTTTGCCGGTTTCTCTCATCCATTCACTAAGCATTGTTTCGTTTTTGCCCGTAAACCTCATATCAGACATTCTTCTTAGGTGTGGGTTAAAAGAAAAGTTGTGGTTTTCAACTAAGTGAAACCTCACGCCGTTCTTTTCCTGTTCTTCTCCGATTTTTGCCGCCACCCCATCATTGTGACTCCTTACCCAAACTTGAGCTGTTTTGTCGTTAATGATCTTTAGTGCCTTTTCGATGAACCCACTTTCGTAAAATTCCCAGTCATCCTCTAAGTGGAATACATACTCAGTCTCTACTTCGTCAAGCATGAGGTCGATAGATGCCGCCTGACCAACTTGGCCGCGATCAAGTAGGTGGAAGGGGAGTTTTAAGGACGACATTAGCCACATCGTTTTGTAGTAGGGGTCATCCATCCCTGAGTCATCACGGATTAAGTATTTAGTGATCGGGTAAGTATTGAACTGGACAAAAGATTTTAGAGTCCTCTCTAAAAGGTCAAGGCGATCACAGGCGGTGATTGTTACAGTTACTTCTTTCATGCTCTAAATTCAGCTAATCCCCGATGATCCCATCCATCACCCAACCAACCCTCTCCTTCAAAGATAATTTTGTGGGGATAGCCTTTGTACCACTTAAAATACTCCTTTCTACCACTATCGTGAAGAATTATTCGTGCCTGCGGGTTCGCAGAAAGCACCTTAAAGGCTCTCTG
>CAZWVK010000168.1:0-4662 GCA_964636785.1 uncultured Pseudobdellovibrionaceae bacterium
CAATGATCCGCCTTCATTTAATGAGAAGCGAAATCCGCTGATCAAAGGAATTTTAGCTTCCACACTGTCCGCTAAAACCTGATTCACGCGCTTCAGGAATAGGCCTTCTTTCACCTCACTAGCACTTCGCTGGAGTGGGAAAAGTTCAAGAGTGACTCCCTCGATGGCCGCCATACTTAAAACCTCTTGAACGAAATGTTCTTTTTCCAAGATGCTAAGACCCATAAAAACCTGCTCACCCTGAATTTCACGGGCAATTCGATTTAAACTCTCAATTTTATCTTGGGCCGTTTCCCCTGGAATTTGTGAGATGGCCGAGTGGAGAAATCCATTTGGGGAGAACTTTAAGAAATAATATAAGGATGTGGCCACGCATCCTGAAGCGGGCTGTGCGGGTTGAATCCAGTTTTTATTAAACGGGATCTCAATAAAAACACCAACATCAGTATGAGCATTTGCTTCTGGCATTCGCAGCCCAGATGCGAAAAGAAGAGTCCATACAATAGTCCAAATTTTAACCGCGTTGATCATCCTTACACTATTTATGCAAAAGGGGTGCTCTCAGATTCGAAAAGATCCGACATAATGATTCAAATTCTTGCAAAGCGAGAGCCCAAAAGTGTCACTGTGGTCTCAAATTCGTCGCTTTTTAAGGGTCAGAAAAGCGTGATTTGTAACTCATTCATTGTCGGCACTGCTCGGTTCTTGCTTTGGGTTGGGGTGACGGAACGTGGAGGTGTTGTAGATGATTCGATTAACCATTATTGCGGCGCTTTTTGGCGCGCACATCGTACAAGCAAAAGAAATAAAGCTTATTCAGCGCTCTCAAAAGTATGCGGGCTATAAAGTGGAAGAGGTTAAAAAAGAGACCCTAAAAAACGCTTGGATAGCGCCTTCGACCTTTAAGGTTGTAGATGGCAAGAGCTCTAAAGACAGCGAGGATTTAGTTTCAGTTTCAGTTTTAGGTCAAAAGGGAAAATATTCTTTAACTTTTGGGTCTGTGATCAAGGCTGAAAATGAGAATAGATTCAAAGTACTGTCTGTGGGCTACCAGGTGGATATTGAGTCTCGTGGTATCCAGCTTACGGATCCTCTCATTCCATCCGGATCTAAGGTGGTTGGCCTTAAAGATTATAAAAGAGACATTGGAGATTATATTCTTTATTTGGAAGACGAATACCTTGCGGATCAGCTGAGCAAGAAGGGTGTGGATTTAACATCCAAAGGCTTGCGCATTTCATTGAATGACAAAAAGGAAATCGAAGCTGTGAAGCTTTGTGAGGAAGCCAATTGTGAGACATTGGTGGTGTTTGATCTGGTGGACTTGGATACACTCCAAAAGGATCGACTGCGTTCAGAAGAAAAAATTGCTTTGAGTGTGGATGATAATCAGTTGTTCGGTAGCATCACCGCTATTGAAGAAAGAGGAGTCGTTGAAGACGTCCTTCATAATCACCACCAGAGTTTAAAAGATATCACCCGAAAAGCAAAAGGCATCTATCAGAGTCTAAAAGCCACTTTTATTTCAGGTCCCTCAAAGGCCACTGAGGGCGCCAATGTGGGGTCCATTGAAGATGTGGTTTGTAGTTCGAGCGGAAAAGCTGTTCTTTTGGATTCGGATTTAAAAACGGTATTGGCTGAAGTCAAAACAGGGGATCGACTGAAGCTGGTGCAGACCTTCTCTGGTGCAAAAGCTCCAGAAGGGTTCATGCAAGTCTCTTTGGACAACCAGAACAAGGGACTCATTCTAGAATCTCAGGTCTCGCCGAAATCAGCTTGCGAGTTTATTGCAGAATCCAATGCAGGAACACAAGAAACGGCATCAGGAACTCAAAGCTCAACTCGTAGCGCAGAAGCACAAGATGAAGAGGTTCTGACTTCCGCTGGCTCAAAGAAATTTCCAACGGTTAAAAGACCATCGCAGTCTTATCGCACAGGGGCTCGCGCATTTGGTGCAGGCCGAGGTGGTGGACGAAGACATGCTGCATGTGATCTCTATAGAGCGCGGAACGAAAAAGCTGTAGCCGTCGAAGCGGGACGAATTATTCAGGGACCTTATTACTTCTACCAAGGCACTTATGCCAGAGAGGTCAAGCTCAAGTCTGGTCCAGTGGTTCGTTATGGTGAGATCACTTCAAAAAAGAGTGGTGCCGCGAGTGGCAACTTTAAAACAGGCGATGTGATTGGATATATTGGGAAGACTCACTGCTGTACGCCTATGCTTCACTTTGAAAAGTATTCGGGCTCTAAATCGGGATCTTTGAGTGGTGGTGGAAAGTATCGCCGAAGATCTGATCTTCAGAATCCGACTTCTTATCTCCAAGGTTTAGAAAAAGCGACATTTGGAAAATCATATTAATAAGGAAAGCTCGGTTTATGAAAAAGCAGATCCGGAATTTAAGTTTGTTGGTTGTGCTCGTTGCTTCTGGGATATATGGGGTGGTCAGTTGTAAAGACTCCTCGGACTCATTTTCACAACGTCAAAAGAAGGAAAGTGAGATCAAGGAAAGTTCGGATCAGGGATTCAAGGGAAAGGGAAGTGGTGCTGGTCTCGCAGATGAGGATCCCACTCAAGAACTCAATGAGGTTCAAGCCCGGCGCTCCTTGAAATTTCAGTTCACTGTGCTCAATGGATTCTACCGTGGAAAAAATCCGGTCGGAGCTTTAGTGGACTATTTAGAAAAGGCGGGTCAGCATCCTGTCCTGACTCGAAGTTATAACGAATACACCGGAGAAATGGTGATCATTCGCACCAACTCTCCGTTTCGTGGCACAAGGTATTTCCATGTCCAAGCTTTTACGGATGAAAACGGAGATCAATTCATTCAGCATATGTCTGTTGAGTTTCGTCCAGGTAAAAACGCTTTAAGTGAGGCTCAAGCAATGGCTCAGGAGATTTTTAAAGTTGCAGAGCCAAGAAATTCCACCAAGGACTTCAAAGAGTGGGAGTTGCCAGGTGGATACGTCTTATGGATGAAGCAGTTTAATAAAAATGACATTGCCGATATGGCAGACGATGAGTTCAATACTTATAGTGTAGAAGATGTAGGAGCAGTTCGAATCGCTATTGAACAAGACCCTCACCATGAGTGAGGGTCTCTTGAAAATCTAGATTAAGCCTTACGAGCGGCGTAGTACTCGGTAAAGAGACCAGCGTCGAAGGTGAATGGAACGTGTTCGATTCCAGGAATCGCTTGAACAACACCCACGTCCTGACCATTCTCTTGCTCTTTTCTCAAGTAATCAGGAACCTCAAGGCGAGGGGCTTGAATCGCGCGAAGAACGATTTGGTTTTGAAGAGCCTTTTCGCTCAATGAAACCTTGTCGTTTTGATTCAAAACATAAGATCCAATGTTCACTTTTTTCCCGTTCACACGAACATGACCGTGGCTCACAAGCTGTCTTGCGGAGCGGATACTTGGAGCAAATCCAAGTCTAAAAATCACGTTATCCAGTCTGCGCTCAAGACGACCAATCAACTGACCAGTCCAGTTGGCTGCTTTTCCTTTCTTCGCATCGCGGATAAAGCGGCGAAGCTGTTCTTCTTTGAGTCCGTAGTGAAGGCGAATTTTTTGCTTTTCTTCCAAACGAAGAGCGTAATCAGAATACTTTCTTCTTTTGTTGCCATTTTCCCCTGGAGGGTAAGGGCGTCTTTCCAGCGCGCCTGGTTTGCCAAGGCCTGGAAGTTCTGTTCCAAAGCGACGTTGAATTTTAAATCGTGCGACTTTTCCCACTTTTTTCGCCATTAACTAATCCTTTTTCCTATCGATGGTTCGTGTGCGATGTACCTGTCAAAACGATTGTGTTACAGGTTTTGGGGCATAAACTCAAGGAAAATGGGGAAAATCTCTTAGTTCGAGCGCCCTCGAGGCTGATTCGACAGTTCTGAGAGTGGATCACGCCCCCCAATTCCAATAAAAAGGCTAAAATTTTCACCCATTTGGCGGCTCAAACCGTAATATCCACCCAGAATAAAGGTGATGGGAAGGTGATAGCCAAGGGTTGTATCGAGGCGAAGCTCTGCACCCGCAGATGGATGAATTTCAGAAATAAATGACCGGTGGTAACGTGGATTCACCTCATCTTGATCATAATAATAACCATCTACGGCCATAGCGTCCACAAAAGCCACCCCGCTTAAGGTTCTAAAGAAAATGGCCCGGGTGCCATCCCCACGAAACATCTGTCGGATCGGAAAGCGATACTCTAAATTCGTATTGAGAAGCTGCCTACCAACTAGGCTCCCGGATGGATAACCACGGTATAAAAACTGGCTCTCGGTGAGGTTCACTAAGTAATTCGCACCAAGGCTACGATCTCCAAAGCTAAACACATCACGAAGCTCGAGCTGATTGGCAAAAGATCCTTTGAAACCAAACCAAATGGAATGATCCTCCTGAAAACCCAAAACGTGCTTTTTTCCAAATGCAAACGAAGCTCGTTCATATTCCACCCGATCCGTTCCTGGGAGAAATTTTTCCAAGGAAAGAGAAAACACACTGCCGAATTCAGAATATCTCCGATCCAGCAGGGTGGAGTGAGAAATAAAGAGCTCAGGTCCTTCCCTGTGAGTCGTTCGGGTTTGAGTCTCAGAGCTTGATTTGGAATAACCGCCACCGGTTTGCCATCTTTGAGATACTGGAAATACTGGCATTAAAAAAT
>CAZWVK010000169.1:0-4647 GCA_964636785.1 uncultured Pseudobdellovibrionaceae bacterium
ATTAACACCTGAACAGCGCAAGAAATTGATCGCTAAAAAACGCCGTGAGCTTTTGGAAAAATTGAAAGAAGCTAAAGAGCAATTGCCAGAGAGAAAATACGTCGATCACTCTCCAGAACAACACTCCAATGAATACTACTATGATCAAGGCCAAAACCAAGTGGCGCAAAATCAAGATCACAATTCTAATAACAACAACGACGGCGAAAACGACAATCAAAAATCCTACGAAGAGTGGGCACGCCTTCTCCTTGAAGGCCCAAATCGCAAAGCTCTCAATGAATTCATCCAGGCATTTACTTCTTCGCAGGTGAGTTCTGAAGTCTTCTTTCAAATTGCAGCCGAGATGGCCAATGATCCGCGCCTTGAAATGAAAGAACAGGCCCTTCTTCTTGCAGACTCATTTCCATCCGTGGGTTCATTTCGCATTCTTACAGTATTAATGCAAAACGAAGATGTCGGTGAATTTCGAAATAAAGTTCAAGCAGCAATGAATCAAGATTACACCACAATCGCTGGTCTTGAAGTCTTAAGCCGAATACTGCGGCTTAAAAATGATGCAGCTTCACTCTATTGGGCCATGGTTCAGTTGGATGAATCTGTTAAGAAATTACTCAACCCGGGAAACCCGAACCTCGCATCCAACTTCACTCAGTTCGTAGGTCTTCTCACGGATTTAACGGAGTATGATGTCAGTGAAGTGGCCACTCAAGCCACAAGCACATTGGCGCAGTTGAAATCCCGATTAGACACCCACACCGTCGCCGCTTTGGAATAGACCTCAAATCAGAAAGCGACTAACATAAAGGCGTTTTGAGACGCTTAATCCTATTTTTTATACCATTGGTTTTTATAAGCCTTGAGGCTCGGAGTATGTCTTTACCTAAAGGCCTTAGTCGCTCTGATCAAGAGGATGTCATTAAGATCTTAGGCCTTGGGACAGCAATCAAGAACGCATCCAATCCCTATCCACTGGGTGGATATTCTGGAATTGAAATCGGATTGGATATGAATTTCGTCAACGTGGATCAAATCACCCGCTTGGGATGTGACCCGGGCGCTCCCGGCTGCGCCAACACCGAACGCTCGGATGTTCAGGAGTTTTCATACAGCAAAATGAGCATTGGCAAAGGCATATATGAAAACTTTGATATCTTTATTTCATTCGCGCCATTCATGGAGAATGGAAACTATAGCGATTATGGTGGTGTTTTAAGATGGACATTCTTTGAAGCAAAGCTTCTTCCCATTCATCTCACTGCGATTGCGGCTGCCAATCGCGTGAACTTTAAAAATCAGTTTTCTTCTAAGAATCTCATGGGCGGTTTGATTGTTGGGGTCAACGTCGAAGACATTTCTGTTTATTTCGGTGGTGGATATCTAAAATCAGAAGGCACTTTTATTGGACTAGCGAATGGAAGCGAGCAGCACGGAACCGCGGATCCCAGCGATCCGAAATTGAATTCAGCAACAAACACCTCAACCAGTGTGGTCTATCGTTTTCACACAGTCCTGGGTGCAAGCTATGAGTTCAAACCACTTTTTGTTGCGGGTGAAATCAATCGCTATGAGGATTCTGTTTATACAATCAAAGCGGGATTCAGGTTTTAAGAATTTTTTCGACAATCCCAGTTGTACTTCGCCCCTGATGAAATGGAAGAGACTTCACTTCACCACCCCGCGACTGAACAAAGTCAGAGCCGACAATTTGAGAGATCTTCCAATCGCCACCTTTCACCAAAACATCCGGCTGCACTGTTTCAATCAGTTTCAATGGAGTGTCTTCACCAAAGATCACCACGGCATCGACACACTTCAATCCAAGTAAGATTTCAGCGCGGTCCTGCTCAGTCTGAATGGGACGAGTTGGCCCCTTCAAGCGCCTGACGCTTTCATCTGAGTTCAATCCAACAATCAAATAATCACCCAGAGAGTGAGCCTCTTGCAAATAGCGCAAATGCCCGACATGAAGAATATCAAAGCATCCATTGGTAAAAACGATTTTCTTATTGTCGCGAATGGTTTTTAGATAATCAGCGACATCTTTAAAATCTAGAAGCGGCATTAGTTCTTTTGCACGTAAAGATTAAGGCCAGTGATTTTTCCAGCAATATCTCGACGAATTAAAAATGAGATCACTGGAAGAACTATCACTCCCGTCAGAGTGACAAGCAAGCTTCTTAAAATCACTCGCAGTGGATAGCTTTCACTTTTATACTCTTCATCTTTTCCGAGTTGAAGATCAAAGGTCCACTCTCCAAGAGTGCATCCAAAAAACGCCCTGGAAATAATAAAGTAAATCTGCATCACGGCCACAATCAAAACCCCAACACTGATTTGAGTCATCAAGTCGTAGTTTGCTGAATTGATAAGAGTTTGAAGCTCAACACCAGTGACACTGAGTAATGCACTTGTAAAAATAAGACCAAGTGCCAGCACCACAACCACATCTAAAATTGCAGAGGAAAGACTTCCAGGAGATACAACCAATCGCGGTTTTGGCGAGTTGGTTGCCCCGCGACGAGTTCCAACGGAAGACAGCTCTGAAGTCGTCGGAGTTTTCTTAACTGGCTCGGATGTAAAAGGACGCTTATAGGTTTCAGGAGTTGGGAATGGGGATTGAGTGGGTCGCTCAATCTCAACATCCATCAAATTGAATTCTGGTTTTTTTGGCTCACGCGGAAGAGGCGCTGAAAACTCAACACTTTCTTTTTTAAGTGGAGTTTTTTCGAGTGAGCTTACGATATCTTCAAAGGTCATTGCACGCGCTGCTTTCGGTGCTTCCGGAAGTTCGGTTGGAAGAGATGGCTTTGCCTTTTCCTCCAGCTGGACCTCCTTCACGGATTCGCGAAGTGACTTTTGTTTTTTATGAAAACCAAGACCATCTGTTAATGGCTTAAATTCAAATTCTTCAAAAGGATCCATTTTTACCGCCTCATAGATACAGCTCATACTTTAGAATGCTGACCAAAGCCAAGCAAGCCGTTTCCACTCTCAACACCTGCTCCCCCAGGGTCAGAGGCTCCATGCCAAGCTCCTGGAATTGCTGCACTTCTCTCTCTGAAAAGCCTCCCTCGCTTCCCACAAAAACACAAACTTCTTTCAACGACTGGACCTTTAGCGAGCGAAGCCCCTCTTTGAGGGTTTTTGCAGCAACCCCCTCAAAAGGGAATAGACCCACCCGACCGGAAACCTGGTTAAAACTTTTAAGGATTTCCCTTAGGGATTGGACCTCGCCCAGTTCCATGAGATCGCCCCGACCACATTGGCGAGTCGCACCCTTAATGATCTTTTCAAAGCGCTGTTTGCGGTTCGCAGAAATCTCACTGGGCTTACGAACGAAGCTAAAATCAGAAACAAATGGCGTGAGAGTTTTAACTCCGAGCTCAACAGACTTTTCCATGATTTCATCCAATTTGGACCAACGTGGAATGGATACAAAGAGGTGAATATAGGGTTCAGGAAGAGCCGCCAAATCGCGCTCAGAAAGACGCCTCAAGGTGATATCCTTTTTATTCACGCCCATCACTTCAACGAGGTAAGCCCTTCCATCCCCAGGAAGAAGTTCAAAGTGATGTCCCTCACCCACTCGACAGACATCCACCAAGTGATGAAAAAGATCTCCGCGAACGGTGAACTCACCCTCACCCAGATCTTCTTTTTCAATCCAGAATCGCCTCAAAGCCATGAACTATCACTTTCTCTTAGCAACCAAACACAACCACTCGCCATCTTCTAAACGATGCTTCCATTCAAATTCATCCGGAAGATTAAATTCTGCTTTAAACACATTTTCGTTCTCTTTCAAAATTCCAGATAAAAGCAACCATCCACCGTTCTTTACTCGTTCAAATAGTGACTCGCGAATCAAAACCAAAACACCTTCAATGATATTAGCAAGAACCACATCAAAGGAATTCGTGAGATCTTCAATCTGCTTTTGATCAATGGAAACTTTCACCTGATTGAGCTCAAAGTTTTCCTTTGAAACTCTTTGTGATTCGGGATCCGTGTCCGTTGCGACAACAGGCTGATAGCCTAGATAGGCACCAAGAATAGCAAGAATGCCCGTTCCTGTTCCCACATCCAAAAGACTTTGACCCGGTGATTTTTCATGAGCCCAGTACAAAGCCTTTGCCATCATACTGGTTGTTTCATGCGTTCCAGTTCCAAAAGCCATTCCCGGATCAATCTTTAAAATTTTCTGCGCTTCACGAGGCGCATCCAACCAGGACGGAACCACCCAATAGCCATCCACCAACTCAAAAGCTTTAAAATGTTTTTTCCATCCTTCCATCCAATCTTCACTCTCTTTAGATTCCGAGGATATTTGAATATCTGGAAATCGGCTTCGCACCTCTTCGATAAAATGATTCGTGGGAGAATCTTGAAAATAAATATCTAAAGTCTTAATCGCTGCAATCACCGATTCGACTTCGTCCGTTCCAGGTTTTGGCTTGTATTGGAGCTGCTCACTCAAGCCCAAAGCGCCATAGTCAAAAGCAAACGCAGCCAACCAATCCTCAGCCACCTGATTCACATTTTTTAATCGAATAATATTGTACATAGAGCCAATGGATCTAACATAGCTCCGAGTGAGTGGCTACGGATGATAGGAATTTTCAGTGACATCTATGGAGTTGATGA
>CAZWVK010000170.1:0-4576 GCA_964636785.1 uncultured Pseudobdellovibrionaceae bacterium
TGTTATGAAAGAAAGTCTAGTCCCAGAGTGGAACCACTGAATACTTAAGAAGGACTATTTGCCCGTATTTCTAGACTTAGTGCTGGTTCCGGTGTGTTTGCGCCAATCATACACGTTGTTTTGAAACCGGGAGTCCCATTTTTTCCATTTTTCTTCTGGAAGTTTATGTCGCACCTGACCCGACTCATCAAAAATATCCGGGCCTTTACCAAATAGAAAATGTAAAAGTGATTTCATTTTTGACTCCTTAATAAGAGATCCAGTCGTTCACAATCTGAGGAGATGGGCCTCCCACAGTTAATAAACCAGCACCGATGGGTTCGCCAAGGTCTAATCGATCATTTCCTGAGGAAGATTCAATAAACGCACAGATTTTATAAGTGCCCTCTTGAAGGTCAACCACACTGGAGCCGAGTGAATTCGACCAGTTGGTGACGTTCGCGCGAGAGACAAAACCGGAGTGTGTCAGTGGGACGTTTTCAGCTATGGCGAGGAAAGCTTGATTTCTAACGATGCGTGAAGGGCTTGAAAGGACAGATTTGCAATCCAAGGCGAATTCATTGGTGATCCCCATCCAAAGGCGATCTCCTGAAGATCTACAAAAAGGAGAGAAAACTTGAGCTTGTGCGCATTCAACAGTCACGTCAGGGATCGTGTTTCGGTTGGTTCCGGATTGCTCCAGACAGCCAACAAGGAAAACAAAGCAAAATACCGTAAATAGATTTCTTTTTAGCATGGCGTTTTGGGATCTAAGCCTAACGCCAGATTTCAAAAAGATCTATTCACAAATAATCTGACTAGATGTGCAACGATCTCCAATTTCTTGGCCCATCTCGAAAAAATGAGGATGCCTTGGATCCAGCTTGGCGAGCTTTCGATCAATGCAGCTATTCCAAAGTTTCTTTTGGTTGTCGATACTCAGATCTTCGACCTGAACCGTGCCGTCTTCTTGAAGGTAGCAGGACTGCGCAAGCGCTCCTGGCGCCATAAGAATAAAAGCCAATGCGATAAGTGTTGTGAGTGTGTGCTTTTTCATAATTCCTCCCTTGTTTCCCCTATGCCTATCTCTATGAGCAATTCCAGGGCCCGGGCCAGGAGCAGCATAAATCATTGTATTTACTGTGTTTTATGGAAATCTTCGGTCTGGTTATCAGCTCGCAATGGAGCGCTCCCTGGGGAAAAGTGCCAAAGAGCGCTTTTGATTTGTCTAATCTTTAGACATTTTAAGATTGGATTCGAGAAAATAAATAAGACGGCTATGCCATTTCAGTTTGGCATCCAGATCGGCCATTCCACCGTAATCAAAGCCATGGGTGAGGCCATGCTCCATAATAAGGACTTCCGCATTGAGTGAGTATTTTTTCGCTTCGTCTCTAAAGAAGGTGGCATTGCTCACGGCCACTTGAGAGTCATATTCACCGTGAAGTAAGAGAATCGGAGCTTTGATTTCTTTAACAAAGTGCTTTGGATTATTGATTTCATTGGGAGTGATTTTTAAAAACGCAGGACTTTGAATCATTGCGTTCTGACGTTCAAGATCCCAAACGCCAAACTTTGAAATCGCACCATTGATCGGCACTTGAGGAAAGCGCCCTAAGAATAGATTTAAAAGATAAGCCCCATAAGATTCACCAAGTACATAGATATTCTCATATCCCATTTTAAACTTTAAAAAAGAGATAGCTAAAACCACATCAATAATCTCGTCGACTCCACAGTTTGTGACTCTTGGAATCTCCGTTTGGCCATCACTATCACCCGAGTAAGACATTAAAAATAAATCGTATCCGGCAAGCGCAATATCTAAGGCTTCAGGTGAAAACCGAAAAGCCTCCACATGACTGTTCTTCATCCAACATCCACCACCATGAAGGTAAAGAACAATTCCTTTCGAGGCCTTGGTTTGCACGACATAAGAAGGAAGAGGATGACTCTTTCCGACTTCGAGCGGAACGCGGATGATGGAAGCATCAGCTTTCGGTTGGAAGCGAGCGATGGTTTTTAAAGAGTTTGTAAATGGTGAGTAGTAGCGAATGGATGTTTCCAAAAGACTTTCATGATGAAAATAGATTCCCTTTGCAGTTGATTTTAAAATTTTGAATCTTCCAACGATCTTTTCGAAAGGAAAAAAGACCTGTTCGTTTCCAGAAATTCCAATTTTATTTTCTCCAAGTGCAGAGGAGTAAATCTTGGCGGGGATTGCTGGAGATGCTGCATTCTTAGTTTTTCTTTGGAACGGAAGAAAGATGGGCTTGGTTTCGGAGGTTTTCAGAGTCATTTTTAAATGCGAGCAATCCTCAGCAAATTCAATACTAGAATATTTTGTTATATCGTCGAGAATAAAACTGAATTTGCGATCCGTTGAAAGTTCAAGAACGTGAATGAGGGATTTTCGAGTGGAAATATTTCTTGTGACATAAGACATGATGTCCCTGTCACAAACATTAAAAAAGCGATTTACAAAAAGATCATAGGATAGGATCTCTTCAATACGGCTTTGGGCGCTACTCAAGGTGCTCACTGCAAACAAAGCGGTGTAAATAAATAATCTAATCATTCGTCTGACTCTCACGTATTCCCACTTTCATCGAAGTATTCATCCAGCCAGGTTTGCGAAGGCTGAGTCATCTTAATGAGACGTGAAATGGACTGAATTGCTTCGCTATAATAAAGACAGATAAAATCAAGTTTGGATTTATTTTCGCAGTAATTTAAAAATTGATCCTGAAACGATGCCAACTCCTGATCGAGAGGTTCCCACGGGCTAAAATCGAAAGTTTTATCACTGACCTGTCGAGACAGGGTCTGATACGTTTTGAAGAGTTCATTTGCAGATGGATCCAAGTGTGAGCCTGTGAGCTTGTTCTCGAGAGGGGAGCAGCGGAAAAATTTTTTTTTATTAACGCAGTCTGATTCTTTACAGCTCACTGGTTCGCCATTTTCATTTCGAAAGGTAAATTGGGGGAAGGTGTACCCGTGAACTTTGTCAACGACCTCATTGCTTTCAATTTTAGTTTGTGAGGTGAGTAGGGGATTCATTTTGTTGAGACTTTGGTTTTTGTTGATAAAAAGATTGGCGTGGACCGTGCGCTGTTCTTGAGTCAAGTTTGGAAGGTTTCGATAATAAATGCGGATATCGCCGGGTTGAACCAAATCAGCTTCAATCTCCTGACAAAGATCGGATTGAAGAAGAAGTTCCAATTCGGAAAAAGAAACAAAACGAAAATGATCCATAACGCCCGCATAGACCAGTGCGGAGTTGTAGCAGTTCGGTCCATGCTTCTTAAACTGCACAGGCAGTTCCATAGCATGGAGCGGAAGAACAGCAGCGAGAATTAAAGCAGCGAAAAATCGTGGTTTCATTCAAGTTCTAATAACTGCACTCCTTATTCCACCTGGTTGCAATTTGAACGCAGTTAGGGCCACCAAACCCATTGGAGTGTGATCAAAGCGCCAATTTTGGTCACTTCCTACGGTGGGATCTAAATCCAGAAAAAGGAGATCGAAGGAGATTTACAAACTTTGAATTTTTAAACTGCTTTTCGGATGCTCCGCGAGCCAGGATGGCGAAAGCGGCGAGTACATGGAGGTACGTCTCCGAGAAGCAGTTTAAAAATTCAAAGTTTGCAAATCTCCAATACTCGACTTTGATACTGTTTCTGTTTGGTGAGAAAGTGGCGCTCTCTGCCTGAGGAAGTGCATCTCAGCTGTAAACAAACTCAATGTTATTTCAATAACTTACTTGATTACTCAACTGGAATTATCCACAGCGAAAATGCTGCAAATCCTTGGTGCTTAACCAAATCCTGATTCATAAAAGTTTGCGGTGCACTTTTATCTTTGCAAACATCAAGGCAGAAAATTCAACGGGGGGATTATGCAGCAGCCAAAAGCTTCGAGTATTCACCTAAGAATCTTAATTGCATTTTTCACTGTTCTTTTTGCGCCACAGCTCGCATTCAGTTTTCCTCTAACCCCTGATCCCGTTATGACCACAGGTGAATTATGCAGCGAAGAGGATCCTGATTTTGATCATTACCGTTATGCGGAGCAAATTCCTTACTGCAAACGAAAAGTCAGTTATACGCGAAGACAGAAGATTTATGATGATTATGAAATTCCAACTCAATGCCGGCATCTCTATACGATTGATCATTTGATTCCGCTGGCACTTGGTGGAAATAACTCCGATCAGAATCTTTGGCCTGAGCATGTGGGCATTAAACGCACTCGTGTTCGCCTTGAAACTCAGCTTTATCATGCCATGAGGCGGGGAGAGATGACTCAAGATGAAGCGGTTCTTCTTATTCTCGAGGAAAAGAACGGTTTGAAACAAAATCCGATTTCTCGACCCAATCCCATTGATATGTGTGGATCGCGAAAAGTTATGATGTGATTCAGTTTAAAATTTAATTGCTAAAATCTCAGCTTCGAGGTCTCCTGCGGGCCGTTTGATTAAGACCTCATCGCCAACTCGTTTCCCTAAAAGAGCTTTCGCCATTGGGGACTTCCAGGAAATATGATTGGTCTCAGGCGCGATTTCATCTTCACCAACAATTCGATATGTTTTGACCTC
>CAZWVK010000171.1:0-4550 GCA_964636785.1 uncultured Pseudobdellovibrionaceae bacterium
CGCTTTCACAAAGACACCAGAGAAAATGTTTTTCCAGATCGCTACCCATCTCAAGTTTCAGGTTTTCAAGTTCCGACGTTTGAGGAGTTTATAACCCTCGTCCAATCCCTCAACCGAACTCGCCAAAAACAAATCGGAATCTATCCTGAAACTAAAAAACCAGAGTTTCATCAAAAAGAAGGAAAAGACATTACCAAAGCCGTTATAGAAACTTTAAGAAAGTATGGTTACGAAGATTCCCAAGATATCTTCATTCAAAGTTTTTGGCCCGAAGCCCTCAAGCGTTTAAAAAATGAATTTAAAACCATGATTCCCCTTGTACAGCTCATCGGAGAAAATATTTGGCAAGAATCAAGTGCAGATTACGAAAAGATGCTTACAAAAGATGGACTCATAGAAATTGCCAAATATGCAGCAGCAATAGGCCCGACACTTAATCAGGTTTTTCACGACCAGACACTGATTAAGAATGCTCACGGCGTAGGACTTCTTGTTCACCCTTATACTCATCGCTCTGATCAAAGGCCTTCTGATTTATCACGAAAAGAGTACATTCAAAAAATAAGGGAGCTGAATATCGACGGGATCTTTACAGATTTTGCCGATGAGTTTTAAAGCTTTAGACACCTTTCGTAAAAATCACTGCCACCGGCGGCAGTGATTAACTCCCTCTTCGCACAAATATCCCATCAAAACATCTTTGTATAAGCAGTGAGGATCTTTTGGACAAACTCACGACTTCTATCATTTGAGATCTTATCGTTATCATCAAAGATACTCGCAGCACCTCCAATGTAGGCTTCTGGCTGCGCCAAGGTATGAACATTCAAACAGACCAAGGATTGGCGCAAATGATGGTTGGCTCCAAATCCACCCATTGCACCCGGTGAAACACTAATCACTGCGCCGATTTTCCCATCCCAAGCATTCTGTCCATACGGTCTTGAGGCGACATCGATGGCGTTTTTAAGAACGGCGGGAACGGAGCGGTTGTACTCTGGCGTTACAAAAATGACGCCATCATAGCTTTTTATTTGCTCACGAAATTCAACCCACTCCGCAGGAGGGTTTTCTTCAAGATCCTGATTGTACATCTGAAGCTGGCCAATTTCCAAAATTTCGAGCTTTAAAGTTTCAGGTGCGAGCTCAATGAGATTCTTTGCCATCTTTCTATTTAATGAATCCCGTCGAAGACTTCCAACTAGGACTGCTACTGTTTTTCTCATTTCTGCACTCTCTTTTTTTGTTGAATCTGTTATCTGCCCCACATGTGAGGGAATGTCGATACCATGGGACGAAATTGACACTTAAGTGAGGCCCGCGTTAATTTCTCGAGCCAGATTTTCAATTAAGGACTACACAAATGACAGATACAAATAACCCAAAAGCCACCGTTCAGCGCATGCTTCAAGCCTTCAATGATCGTGACCTTGATGCCTTAATTGAAACTGTTCATGTCAATTCGCGATGGGTTTATATTGGAGCGAATCCTCGGCTTTCAAAAGGTGAGATCATTGGACCTGACGGGGTTCGAAGATTTTTTGAGGGAATTTATAAGCGACTTGAAGTTACAGAGTTTAATACGGATGAGTTTATAGAGCAGGAAGACACTGTCGTTATTTTTGGAAGTGAAGCCGGAAAAGTTCGCGCGACAGGTCAGCCTTTTCGTAACGAGTGGGCCCAGAAGTATGTGGTTAAGAACAATAAGATCACGGATATGGCGGAATACAATATCCAGGTCGAACCACGCGTGTAAGTGAACATGAGACTTTAGCACATCAGGCCGTCTTCAGAGTCTCTGCAGCTGTCCCCTTCTTTGAAGAAGTGATTTTGAAACTGCTCTCCGGACTTCGAAGCAGTTTCTTTACATGTTGTTTCTGGAATAAGCGCAATTCCCTGACGAAGTTTGGATTCACTTTGATAGCCAACTGAGCGAGCAAGTTCCTTCCCATCTGCTGTGATCAAGCTCACCGTCGGCACCGCTCGAACATTGAAAAGATCCGCGATTGCTTGGTTTTCTCTCAAGCCCACATTGACCCGAACCACCTGAAACGAGCTTGAATTGCACTCTTTCTCGACGGAGGGAAGGTAAGACTCCATCGCATGACAAATCGGACACGTTTCGGTGTGAAAGAAGAGCAGTTTATGCTTTCCAAGAGCCGGGTCATTAAGATTTGTCATCTCTCCTTGAGCGCTCATAAACTGCACTTCATTTGGTGCTTTTTGATCCTCGAAAACATAAGGTAGATTCGCTTGAGTTAAGATAAATACCCCTAGGAGAACTAGACCGTATCCAGTCACCTCTTCAATTTTTGGAAGATACTTTCTTAAAGCCTTAAGCTTTGAAGAGACCACTTCTCCTCCGAACGCAAGCGCAATAAATGGAGCCACAACGCCTGCACCAAAAGTCATCATCATGATTGCACTTTCAAACAAGGTGCGCTCTTGTGAAGCCACATAGGCCAAAACTCCACCAAGAATCGGCCCCACGCAAGGCGTCCACGCCAAACCAAATGTTGCGCCGAAAACAAACCCATGAAGTGATTTCGGAAAGTACTTTTCCAGATTCGGCAAATAAGCCGATCGCGTCATCCATGAGAACATTTTTGATTCTTCTGTTTTTTTAGAGAATATCCGACTCATCTTTAGACCGTAAAGAAAAATGATGAGTCCAGAGGCAATTAGAAGATAGACTTTAAAGCCGCCAAGAAAGTCAGTGACAAACGGAAGACTCAGTCCCATCAAAGTGAATGTCATTAAAAACCCAAGAGAGAAAAGCAGAGTTGCTTGTACACGTGCAAAACGGGACTTTGAGTCTGCCATAATATAATTTGCAGCGACGATCGGAACCATCGGAAGAACACATGGAGAAATAAAAGTTAATAATCCCGCGCCAAAAATACCGATTAGGCTTAAATCCATTTTCTATTGCTCCTGTTTTCTCATAGCTTGGTCAATCTCACGAGACATTTCTTTCAGGCGATAGGCTCGATAGCCCTTCTTTCGAAGTTTACGAACAATGTCATTGGCCAGAAAGCAGAACCGTCCCCGACAAAAAGCATAGACCGGCTTTTTTTTATTCAAAAAATTGAGATTTTTTTCGACCTGACCTCGCGGAAAAAATATCGCTTGAGACGCTGGCGTGCTCTCAAACTCATCCCGATCACGAACATCAATAAGGACAGCCTTTTTTGAACGAATACTTTCAAGAATCTCCTCTAAAGGCTGATCCGATCTTAAATCTTTTGGACAAAATTCATCCTCTAAAGCCCTCACTGTTGGCATCATTTGAGTGGCCATGCTCTGTATCTGCAAAAAGGCATCTATGATAGCTGGATTGGCTAGAGAGTAAGTCCGCTTAACACCTTCTCTTGAATCTGAAACCATCCCGGCTTTTTTTAATTTTTGAAGATGTTGAGATGTGTTTGCGATGGACTCTCCAATTCTTTCACTCAGCTCTTCCACCGATGAAGAGCGATTGCTCAAAATCTGAATGATTCGAAGCCTTGCGGGAGCAGCCATGGCGTGCGCGAAATCACTGAGAGCTGCGTACACTTCCTTTCGCGCTTCGATTTTCGATTTATGAGATTTTGAAGGATGAGCTGAATTATTCATACATTCAAGTATTCAATTGAATATATGAAAGGTCAATCTATAAAGGCTTTCAGGACCTCGATCGTCTCAAAGTGAGACGATCAGAAGAGATCAGTTCTCAAACATCTTTTCAATATCACGAAGAGACATATCTTTTCTTGGATAAACACCTTTGAATCTTCCAAGCGGGCCGGTTCCATTCTTGAGCTCAACAGCTGCACGTCCACCTGAAGTCGTTAGGCGAACTTCCACGGTTTGAGTCTTTCCCTCGTAATTGGCTTTAATAAGAATCCAACCCTTTTTCCCAAGGCACGCTTGCAGGGAATAGGTTTCTTTACCGAGAATCCCTAAATCAAGACCCAGGGTTAGACGATTTTTCCTCTCAAAAACATAGAAGCCCTTATCGGCTTTAAAACGACCGAGCAATCGATCATCGAGACGTTGTGGGAAAACGTTATCATCGTCTGATGTATGAATAATTTGTTCTAATCCCTCAAGACTCTTCGCGCACTTAGCAGCCAGTGCCTGAAAATTAAAAAAGCTTAGCATGGTCAGTGAAATAACAATGGCTATGTATCTCATATTAAAATCCTCTTTCTCCCCGCCCATACGAATCCCATTCAAGATCGGCACCTAACTCATATTATTAATCCTCGTAATCTCTGTATTTCCAGATCAGACGACCAATCATAAATACCGTGAAGGCAATGGCGGCCGCAAGACCATACCCATATCCACGCCCTGGATAATTGCCGTAATTGAGTCCGAAATAGAGTACGAGCACCTTCCCAACGGCCGTTGGAAACATAAAGGCGAATATAAAATCATATATGCCCAGCTGATTGCCTTTTTTTTGATCTTCGCTCATGGTGTCCAACCCTCACTTCTTTGTTAAAATTTCATGATTTTGAAATTTTAACAACTGGCAGCTTAATTTTACTCTTCCGTCTCCCCCC
>CAZWVK010000172.1:0-4400 GCA_964636785.1 uncultured Pseudobdellovibrionaceae bacterium
ATCAACGACGATGAAGCTCGCGCTCAACCTTGATCTTGAGAGCCGAATTCAAAATGATCTTAGGAAACGGCTTCTTTTTTCCGGTCGAAAAATCTTAAGCCTTCTGATCTTTTCAATTTTAAGTTTAATTTTAGCGAATTATTTCTTTTAAGATTCTTCTTCAGAGGTGACGCGAGTTCGCTTGATCTCGTCGGCCTTAGCTTGCTCGAGTTTCTCGCGCTGTATTTCGGAGTCCGTTACGTCCTTATCCGAGGCCCCATCGATTCCTTTTTTAAAACCTCGTATCGCTTCGCCCATTGATTTTCCAAGTCCTGGTAGTCGGCTTGGTCCAAATAATAAAAGTGCAATCACTAAAAGGGCTATAATTTCTGGCATTCCCAAACTCATAACCAACTCCTTTAAGCAAAAAAGCTCATCAACCAGTCTAAACCATACACCAAGATCAGCGTTACTAGAAGGATATTCAAAGCCGTAAGGACGTATCCCAAAATGAGAAAAACTCCGTCCTCCTCAACAAGCCCTAATGCCAAGGCCATACAGGCCATACCGGGCAATATATTGCCGCCAGGGGGAGAGGGCAAAGCCAGAATAAAGGCTGCAATGAATATGGCTAGACCATGGAAACGAATCAAATGGGGGGATTTAAACATGAAGAAATAGCGCGGCCTTATGACCTTTTCCAGGTAAGAGGTCGCTTTTTCAAGCTTAGCTGCCATCTTAACCAAGCTTTCACGAGGAATTTTACGATTCCTCCATCTTTTTGGCAGCCATGGCTTTGAGCCAAAAATAATGGAGATAGCAGAAACCATCATCAAAAGCCCAAACAAAGTGGATAGCCCCATAATCGGCATGGGAAGTACGAAAGGGACGCTCAAAAGCAGTATAAAAATCGCATGGGATCGATAGGTCAGCTCTTCAAGAATGTCTATGACCGGAATCTCGTCTTCTTTGTATTTATCAATGAGTAAATTCAGGTCTGTTGAAAAACTTAGTTTATTCGGCTCAATCATAAAACTCCATAAAACCAAAGAATAGCAACAAAACTACCGAAAAGGATTCGATAAATTCCAAAAATACGAAATCCAAAGTTCACAACCATTCGAATCAAAAACCGAATGGAAAGCCAGCCCACAATAAAAGAAATGATGTTTCCAACAACAAAAATGGAAAGGTCATTGCTGGAAAGCTCTGGCCAGGCTTTATATAGCTTATAGAATATGGCAGCTGTTAAAGTGGGAACAGCCAAAAGAAATGAAAACTCCGTGGCAGCCTTTTTATCAAGTCCGGCAAATGCTCCACCCCAAATGCTGGCCCCCGCGCGAGAAACTCCAGGCACAAAGGCAAGGCATTGTAAAAACCCAACCTTGAGGCTTTCTTTGTATCCAATTTCTTTCAATTCAGAGATTGGCTTTTTCTGACGCTCAAAAAAACGATCCGTAAAAAGTAAGACCACACCACCAAGAATCAGTGCCGTCGCAGAGATCATCACATGAGAAAGCAATGCGTCCACGTAGGATTTAACCAGCAAACCAAGAACTGCAGCGGGAAGAAAACCCACAAAGAGAATGGGGTAAAAAGAAAATCGGCTCATTAGGAACCGAAAATACTCAAATACCACAGCTAAAATGGCTCCAAACTGCACGATGATCACATAGTGATTCACAATCGAGAGTTCGTGGATGCCCATAAATGCTGAGGCGATCACCAAATGGCCGGTTGAAGAAATAGGTAGGTATTCTGTAAAGCCTTCGATGATCGCCAGTAAGATGGCCTCAGTCCATGTCATTTAGCGAGAATAGCATTCCACCTTATGAAGTGTATAGATTCCAGTGCCAAATTCTTGCACTTTTGGGTTCAAACAAGTGCTTTGGTCTTCATCTTTGGCATTTTCACAGACCACTTTCGATTCTTTGATCTCTTCTGTGCGTGCAATTCGAGCAAATCCGTCTGTCAGTGACGCTCGAGTCAAATTGCCCGTGGTGGTGCTTGGAGTTTCAACCATCATTAAAAGGACGGATTTTGTGTCTGTATCGATGGTTGCACTCATGTACATCTCTTCAGTCAACTGAAGTTCGAATTTCACTGTGTTTGCGGCTTTCAATGTTAGAGGCATGGCTTCTGTCTTTTTCTCTAGTTCACTTTGCGCATCGAATTTGCGAAATGTCGCGAAGCATTCCACATTTGCAGATGCAGCTTGAGTTGCAAAACCTAAAAGCAAGGCGCTCAGCAGATTTAGAATTTTCATATTTATTTCCCCCTGGTTGAATCTGACGAAATGAGTCAACCATAGGGAATGAAATCTTGGAAGCTTAAGACTGAAGTTCACTTTTTTTCATACGCGACTCAGTCACTGTGGCCGCAAATGCACTCAAAAAGATCACCCCTGCCCCGATATAGGCCCATACTCCTTGGGGCTGGGAAAGAAGAAGCAGAGCGAAAATCAATGCAATGGGCGACTCCAAAAGACAGATGATAGATGTCAGACTGGGAGAAAGAACGCTTTGTGCACGAAGTTGGAGAAAAAACGCAAGGACCGTGGATCCAAAAATAAGTGCTAAAAGTCCAAAAGCTCCCTTCATGGAGAAGTCCGAGTTCATCGTCAAAAGATGAATAGAGTGCTCTGAACTCATAAGAGTCTCAATAACCAACCATGGAAAAATAAGAACGGCTGCCCATAGAGACTGAAGCGCATTGAATAAGAAAGGCCGATGAATCTTGTCCCAGATCTGCCCAATATAGACCAAGTGAGCCGCTGAAAATATGGCTGTCAGCAGTGTGAGTAGATCTCCCACCCATGAAAGAGGTGTGAGTCCAAACTGAAGCGAGCCACTCAAAATAAAACTCAAACCCAAAAGAGAGAGCAAAGCATAAAAAACAAACAGAGGATGGGATTTACGACTTAAGAACAGCCATTCAAAAAGCGGAGTGATCACCACATAAAGTGCGGTGATGAAGGTGCTATTGACTGCGGTGGTGTATTTCAATCCCCAAGTCTGCGACAAAAGAAGAATCGCCATAAAAAGACCGGGCCAAAAACTTAAACGCATCAGGTGCTTGAAAAGGTCAAAGCTTAAGCGAAAAGATTTAACGAGGACCAGACCAAAAAGTCCGCCAAGAAAAAATCTTAAAAAAGTGATTTCGGTGGCCGACGCCATTTCGAGCGCCCACACCGTTGCGATATAACCAAAGCCCCAAAAAAGGGTCGCAAATGTAAGTTCAAAAACAGCTTGATTATGAGGAAGGGCCTTCATCGTTTCTGAAGATTGGCCCTAGATTTTGTCCGCGTCAAACCGAAAGCTTCGAGAGATTTGTTCTTATACGGAAGTGGCGCAGAAACTCTTGGTTCAAATTCGATGGCTCTCTATAACGATTCTTTCTTCGAGTCTTTTCTGGGTTGGAATCAGTCCTGAAAATCTTATAGCCAATCCCTAAGTCGGAGCTGGTTTGCGTTGGCTCCTCTTATGTTGGAGCTGGTTTGCTTTGCTCCTCCTAAGTCGGAAGCTGGTTAGTTTTGCTCCTCCTAAGTCGGAGCTGTACGAAGAAAGCTCCTTGCCCACTTTGGTCCTTCGAACTTTAGAATCATCTTCGCTTGGCTTCGTTTGACTCCAAACCCTTCGAGTTGATTAAGGAGAATATAATCCTCGAGACTTAAGAAAGATTTCAAGCCTTGAACGATTCGGGTAAAGGGCCTTAAATCCCAGAAACTATCTTTTTTGATTTTCGACTTTGATTGTGAACTTTCACTTTGTGTCGATTTCAGAGTATGAACGGTTCCCTTTGTGATGGAGGGTGAGTTGCTGATGGAATTCGCTGTTCTTCCAGAGCTCTTCTCCTTGGTCCATCTGTTTACTCCTGTAATAGCCATAGCAATTGCAGAGGTCGTGGCTCTGATAAAGGCTTTATAAGCCCGTCTGGATGGGATCTTAATGTGGAGATGAAGGTGGTTTCCCACATTGGCAATCGATAGAATTCTTATTCCGTACTTTAAAGCAAACTTCTCAATGATCTCTTTGATTCTTTTAGAGTTCTTAGGAATGCGAAACGACCACACGCCTGTTGCTTTTGAAGATCTTAAAACAAGGTGAATGGAGTGCTTTGTTGAAAGAGGGCGTCCACCAAGACACCTTCCCTTCCTCTTCTTCAACAGCTCCCCACCGTAACTTTTCGAGGCTTTTCCAAAAAATTCGAGCTGAGTGGGCTTTGATTTTAGTTTTGTCGAAGTTTTTTTATCCATTTTTGACTCTTGTGTCTTTCCCTTTTCTTCAATCTTTTCCGGTTCTTCTCTCTTTTATATTCTTCTCTTCTCTTCTCTTCTCTTCTCTTCTCTTCTCTCTCTCTTCTCGGGAAATTGCACCTGAATTTAAAGCGTGCCTCAGGGTGCGGTCAAAGAGACGAAGAAG
>CAZWVK010000173.1:0-4290 GCA_964636785.1 uncultured Pseudobdellovibrionaceae bacterium
ATTTCAGCTTGAGTTTTTAACTCCGCGTTTTCAACATGCTCTTGAATCTCTCGTGCTCCGGAGTCCGAAATAAAACTCTTTAACCAAGATGGAATTTCAATTTTACCAGCCACCTGATGCTCCTCCTCCAGAGAATCCACCGCCGCCACCAGACCAGCCGCCTCCGCCAAAGCCTCCGCGGCCTCCTCTCATTCCGCCAAGAAGGGCACCGGCCAAAAAGGCGCTGGCGTTTCCTCTTCGTCCACGTCGACCACCGCCGCCAAAGCCAGTGAGAATAAGGAAAATAAAAATAATAACGATGATCTTGATAATGCCTTCTTTGGGATGGCTTCGCGGCGAGCGAATAGATTCACGTGCGGCTTTTGAAGTTTCAGGCGAAAGCAAAGCTTCAATCGCTCCAAGGGCTGCGATCAACCCTTTGCCATATTGATTGCTTCTAAACTCAGGAAGAATTTTTTGTTGGATGATTTGAAAAGCTAAAACATCAGGAATGTCGCCTTCCAGACCCTGACCCACTTCAATGCGAACCTTTTTTTCATTGGGAGCAACCAAAATCAAAAGGCCATTGTCTTTTTCTTTCGATCCAAGCTGCCAACGATCCACCACTTGAATACTAACCATTTCAATAGGCTCATTCTCGAGTGATGGAAGAGTGAGGATCTGCGCTTGTACGCCGCGCTCTCTTTGAAGTTTGCGAATTTGCGACTCTAAGTAAGATCGATCTGAGGGCTCGAGCACCTGTGCAAGATCCATCACAGGTGAGGTGAGTGGGGGCGGCTCAAAAGCCCAGCTGGTTGATGCCAGAAGGAATAAGCTTAAAATCAATTTTTAAAAACCCACCGCTGGCGGCTGTTCGATGGTTTGTCGCTCTTCAGGACGGACATCCCATTGAGGCATCTTGTCGTATTTGTAAATCAAAGCGTTGGTCCAGCTGGTTGGAACCACTGTGACTAAATTGTTGAACTGCTCAATGGATTCAATATAGCGCTGTCTTGCAATTGTAATTCTATTTTCGGTTCCCTCCAGTTGAGCTTGAAGATTTTGAAAGTTTTGATCCGCTTTCAAATTGGGATAACTCTCTTTCAGCAAGAGCAGGCGTCCAAGAGCTTGAGAAAGTTGGCCTTGAGCTTGCGCGAACTCACTGATTTGCTCAGGTGTGGCGCGAGTAGGGTCAATGGTCATTTGCGTGGCTTTTGCCCGGGCTTGAGTCACGCCCTCTAAAGTTTCGCGCTCGTGGCTTGCGTAACCTTTCACTGTGCTTACAAGATTGGGTATCAAGTCCGCACGTCGTTTGTACTGATTGGTGACTTCAGCGAGTGCCGCTTCGACTTTGTTTTTAGATTGTGGAATAGATTGAAGTCCACAACCAGTCAGTAAGAAACCAAGCGATACAATCAAAGCCATCCACGGGAAATTCAAACGATTCATTCAGTCCTCCAAGAAATGAGCGAGCACCTTATGCTAAATCAAAAGAGTTGTCACTTCGCTCTCAACGGGGCGCTTTTCCGGATGAGACTGAGTTCAATGAGTGGGTTGAGAGTCCTTTGCGACACTATAACGCGAAGCGCCATCACTTCAATACACACTTCTTAAGAAAAATTTAAAATTTTTTTCATGAGCATTCTTAAGTAAAAACAAGAACAAGATGCAACGCGTCCAAAAGGAGCTGGACCAAAGGCCTAAAGTCTCCTGGACCAAAGCCGAGAAGTTACCTGAACACGTTGGAGCACCTTAAAGAAACATCATTTCAGCAGTCACTTGAAATGATGACCTCTTCAAGACTCCGGGGCGCAAAGGGGACAGTCACCCTCTTTGCCCTTGGGGGCCTCCAATGAAAAACAAAAAACAAAAACTCACGCGATGGATTCGCATTGAAGTTTTATTACGTCGTTAGCCGGACGCTGGCTGTGGGCGGGTGTAATGAGACTTGGCACTGGATGGCCGCAAACTACAAGGAGGCCATATGGGCTTAAGAATTAATACGAATGTTGCGTCTATTGGTGCGCAACGAGTGCTTACAAAGCAGCAAGAAAGAATGGAGCATGCGCAAGCAGCTCTCGCTTCAGGATCCCGAATCGTTAAAGCGGCTGATGATGCTGCAGGACTCGCGGTTTCTGAAAACATTCGCGGTCAGTTGGTGGGTATTAAAGCAGCCAGAAACAATGCCTACAACGCGCAAAGTTTAATCCAGGTTTCAGAAGGTGGATTGAACGAAATCAATAATATTTTAATTCGACTTCGTGAACTCGGAGTTCAGGCCGCATCGGATACTGTTTCTGATGTTGAGAGAGAATTCCTTGATCAAGAAGCTCAACAGTTGATTGCAGAATCAGATCGTATTGCCAAATCGACCAAGTTTGGTAACAAAGCTCTATTAGATGGAACCGGAGAAGAACTCGAGTATCACGTCGGTCCATTCGCAGACGAAGAGACCAACGTCATCCGCTATAATATTTCTGCTGATGCGACGAACAGAAATTTAGGAATCAATGGTTTATCCTTATCAGACAAAGGTGGCTCAAGAGATACTCTTGAAGCGGTCGATGAAGCATTGGTTTCAATTGGTAAGATGAGAGCGGATTTTGGAGCGGTTCAAAGTCGACTTCAAATGACAACAAGCAACTTGGATATTCAGTATGAAAACTTGTCTGCCGCGAAATCAAGAATCTCTGACACGGATATCGCTTACGAATCCTCAGAGATGACATCGGCACAAATCTTACAAAGCGCATCCGTATCAGTTTTGGCCCAGGCCAATCAAAACGGTGCAGCGGCTCTAAGACTATTATCTTAAAGCAATATATATCGAACCCCACCTCTCGAATGTGAGAGGTGGGTTTCACAAGAACTTCCTAATGTAAATGGTTTTTAAAATCTGAGAGGCTCTGGTTGATTCAATGATCAAAGAGAGCCTCTGAGCTTTTGCAAGCGACTTTAGGGGCCGAACGCCCACAGACCAATCGGCCCCTTAAGCCCACGCCTTGGGAAACCCTTCCCAAGGCGTTTTTTTATTTTCAGTTTAAGTAAAAATAGATGGCTAATGAGCCCTTTTATCTTAGACTCCCTATTTGAAAAATTGATTCAAATATAGGAGAACTCTCATTGAATTCGCGCTATCAAGATCTCGTAGCAATTGTTCCTGAAAAACGGAGCGAAAACATCGTTCACATTTGCTGGATGTTACATGATCAGTGCAATCACAAGTGCAGTTATTGTCATCCAGCAAATTATGGTGGTTCTTATAAATGGTTAAAGCACGATATGGCGATTCGCTTTATTGACAATCTTCTTTCACATTTCGTTGAGCGAAAAATACTTATTTCGTTTACTGGAGGAGAGCCTACGATTTGGCCGGGCTTTCTCGATTTGTGTGAATATTTAAATTTGAAGGGCATCTCGATAGGGCTTACGACGAATGGCAGTCGACGCGCTGATTTTTTCAGAAAGCTTGGATCTTATTTGGAATTTGCTTCCGTGAGCTTTCATCCTGCTTTTTCCGATTCAGAAAACTTTATAGAAAATTTAAAAGTTCTTTCAGATCAATGCGCCGTAGGGGTGAGGGTAATGATTCCTTCTGAATCGGAGCTTTGGCAAAAATCAGTGGATTTTCTCGAAAGGCTCAAGCGCAGCAAAGGGCTTAATGCTGTTGTCGAACCTGTTCGTGTCTTGAAAGATTTCGGGACCACCCATCCAAAACCTACCAGTTATGAAACTTGGCAAGAGAATTATTTGAACAAAAATTCTTTTACCGTAATCGGCTCCCCTCTTTCTCAGAGCCTATTACTACATGCAGATGCTATATTTTCACAGGACATTCGTGAGCGACTTAACCCTACGGATTTGGTGAATCAAGGAATGGCGAAGTTTGAAGGCTGGAAATGTTATATCGGTTTGGAACATATTTTTATCAATCAGCTTGGAGAGGTTCTGAGAGCTGGTTGTCGGGAAGGGTCTGTGATCGGACATATATCTGAAGAGAAAATAAAATTTCCTAAGAAACCTTTGATCTGTGGAAAATCTTTTTGTCACTGCACGACAGACGTCATGGTTCGAAAGTATAAGACGACTTCGTCAGAGCGATTGCTTCAGAAACTGCAATCCCAGTTTATAAACTAACCCTTTCAAAGTCGTGTCCGGCCCAGTCTAGATAAAGGGCGCGTCTTCATCAAATTGAATACGTCTTAGTGGAAGTGAGTAAACAGGATTAAAGTCTAGAAACCCAATGACTTTGGTCTAGTTTTGCTGGACGAGACTTTAGTTCGCCTCGACCTGGCCGAAAGAGTAGCCAGA
>CAZWVK010000174.1:0-4289 GCA_964636785.1 uncultured Pseudobdellovibrionaceae bacterium
AGATTTGAATTGCTTGAAGGACGCTCCGCTGGCATGGATGCCAAAAAAGCGGTAAGTACAAGGATGTACGGCTCCTGAAAGCAATTCAAATATTCTAAGTGAAACGCATCCTTTTTCATTCTTAACGTTTTATATCACAGGTTTTTAGAATCGATTTTTACCTGATTTTCAGATTAAAAACGAAACACGAGAAGTGGTCTCCGATGGTGCTGAGAGCAATTTATGACTTCGCCATTCAGTTTAAAATCCAAGAGAATCAAGGATCGTGAACAAAAGGAAAACTGCTGTCAGAGCTGATTCTGAAAGGCCGAAAACCCTGTCAACATCAATCACAAAAAAATTTTACTTTAGGAGAGTGTCATACGCATCGTTAAGAAGAAAGACGCAAATCCTTGAAGTTAAATTTCTCGCGTTCTTCAGAAAGAAATCACAAAGAGTTCGCATGTAAAACAAGAACAGGAACAGGAACAAGAACAGGAACAGGAACAGGAACAGGAGTAAAAGATCTATTTAATCTCAAAATATCTAAACTTTCTTTACGACGCCTCGCGAGCGGAGACGGCAAGTACATGGATGTACAACTCGGTCCCAAAAAGACTTTAAATATCCGGAGTGAAAAGTAATCGCTTTCATTCTCAATGATTTATAATCATGGATCTTTAAGTGCCATCTTTACGTGATTCTCAGATCGATATTGATCTCTGAAAAGTGGTCTCCGATGGTGTTGAGAGCGACTTATGACTTCGCCATTTGATTGAAAATTCAAAAACATCATGGATCGCGGGCAAAAGAAAAATCGCTGCTAGAACTGACTCTAAAAGGTCAAAAACCCTGTCAACATTAATCACAAAAAATGTTTTGTTGCAGCAATAGTGTCAGGTCGTAAGTTTCTGCTAAAACGTCAGCATCAGCTTACTCAGAAGAAGCGATGTTCGACCTAACGGAGAAGGGCTGAACATTGAAAGAAGTGATTCGGGCCTCAATCATTGAGCGAGTAATTAATGGACACATCAATCACAAAAAAAATTTTACTTTAGAAGAGTGTCACACACACTGTTGGAAAGAAAAACTGCAAACCTCAAAGTTACGAACCTTTACAGCATTCAAGAAAAAGCATCGAGAGTTTGCATGAAAGATTAATGGAGCAGGAATAGAAAGAGTTTTTCAATCTCTAAATAATTAAATTTCTTTTAGGACGCTCCGCCAGCCCGGATGGCGAAAGGGCGGCAAGTACATGGATGTACGGCTCCTAAAAGGAATTCAATTATTTAGAGATTGAAAGCCTATCTGCAGACAATACCTCTAAGAAGAATTCTCGAGACAAGCCGTAAATAGCTAGCAAGCACAGCAGCACGCGACGAGCGCACTTCAGAATCCTCAGGTTTTGGTGTGGGCGCAGGCGGGGCTTTTGAAATCCTCTGGGTTCATCTTTTCGAACTCAGCAGGTGTTAGAGCTCGAATTGCAAGAGCATGAAGACCGAGATCAAACTCTTCCTGAGCCTCAGCATTGACCTTTTGATGGCGCTCAACTCGGCTTAAACCTTCGAAGACATCTGAAACAATTAAAACTTTAAAGTGCGAATCTTGGCCGCGAGAGTGCATATGGCTTTCATTTTCAATCACAAGCTCAACCGGCTTTAAGCTTTGTAATGCTTGAATTAAACGTCCCTCGCGATTCATTACGGCTCCTATTTCCTAAGTCTCTTTTTATTTTCGTCTTTATTTTCGTCTTTATTCTCGCTCTTATAATCATTTGTGATTCATCGCCGATGAAGCAAATCTATGATTCCCGCTTTCAATTCCAACATGTGGAATCTAATTAAAACTCTTCCAAAGACACTAAATACCCGAAATGATCACTTGGCGCAAATCCGGCCTCTTCTTCAAGGCCGATCAGCTCCACTTTGGATTTAAAGCGAAATGAGGACTTCACCCACACCTGATCAATCCGTCTTTGTGAGTGCTCATGCCGAGTCAAAATTTCACGGAGACCTAGAGTGATCTTTTTAGAAAAGCTCAAATCCTCAAAGCGGACCGTCAGTGGAAAGCGAGCTTGAAGCTTATGATTGGCGGAATTTCTTTCGCGATCATAAGTATAGGCCTCACTCACCTCAGATTGCATCGTGAAGGAGTCTTTAAAATCATATTCTTTTAAAAGCTGCCCCACTTCGCTTTCAGGGCGCGCATTAAAATCCCCACCAATCAGAATGACGTTGTAGCGATCTTGAATCTTCATCACTTCGTCGATCAAGCGCTTCATCTCCTTCAAGCGCCGCTCATTTCCTTTGAGTAAACGATCAAAGATCTCGTTTTCAACAGTTGAACTCAGCCCAAACTCTTTGGATGCGGTCCGAATCTCTTCCGTCAATGGATCAGTAAGCTCTAAGCCGTGATGGAGATGAGTGTTCACCACAAGGCCCCGCCCCCACTGAGGATGCAGGAATTCAGACAGAAGCGCATACCGCTCTTCTTTGAGTTGAAACGACAACCATGGGGATACAAAAGAGCGCCCCGGTCCAGAAAGCTTCACGCCTCGAACACGGCGCAAATGATATTTACCCTCTGCGAGAGTTAAAAGTCCCGAATTTAAAAAGTTCGGAAGACCCATTCCCAAAATCTTGATTCCGACAAGATCACTTTGATAAGTCGTGCTCTTTTCAGTTTCGGCTTCAAGTTCTGATGCACGCTCAAAAAGCGGATTCACTTCCTGAAAAAGCCCGAGATCGAACTCCAAACTCTTAATCAGCTTAAGCTGCATCAAAAGCCTTTGTCTTCGTCTCGCTTCAGGCTCGAGATACTCCATGGACACAGCTGAACTCGGAGTCAGACCATGCCACAGATTGTAAGTGAGAATTTTCATATTTTATTGTCGATTATGAACCAATGATCTTTCCTGATCCTCAAAAACCACTTGAATGGAAGAGTTGGTCAATGCGGTCACCACACCCAAACCGAACTTTGGATGCTCAATCACAGTTTCAATTTCGAAAGCTTCTCTCATATTGTAGGGAGTTGGATTCTTAGCCTGTCCAACCAGCTGTTCCCAACGCACTTTATGATTACCTGCACTTTTGGCAGCGCGAGCTTTCCCGGCGGCGGTCTTTTTGGAGGCAGCACTTCCAATCTTCAATGTATTTTTTGTATGGCAAACTTCGCACTCCAGCTTCGCAGCTTTTGAAGTCGTGTGCGCTAGAACGACTTGATATCTCTCAACCTCACATTTCTTGCATGGATAAAACACTTTGCGAGCAACGGGAGGAAGAGAATTCATTTCGGTCACTTATGGGCTCCTTTTTTATGAACATAAATTTTTAAGGGATCTTTGACAGATTGTCTCCGAATTTCTGCAGAATTCAGAAAAAAACGCTGATTCTCACGCTCAATTCGCTTCTGAAGCTCAATGAGGCTCTTTTCGTTTCCAGGCTCTACCGAAAAGCCGGCTGGTTCAAACAAAGTCTCAAAATCTGGGGATTCTTCTCTGGTAAAGAACCTTTCCCATTCTTTTGTGTCCACATTCACACGATACGTTAAAGTTTGGGCATGGGAGTGTACGGGCGTATAAGCCGTTAGGATTTCAAAGTTCCCATAATGAGTGTGAAGCTTTACCGCAGGAGAGGTCCACTGGGTCATTCCGCAGCAGATCTCAATATTCGCATACCAGAGGCCAAAAGCTTTGGTTAAAAAACCAAGTCCATAAAACCCATACTCTTTAGGAATAAGGGAATTGATGGAGCAAAGGTTATGAGCCACCCACTCCTTCTTTCCCATTGTTGGAATGATGATAAATAAGGAAATTGGAACCCATTCACTGTCTTCTTTGGGCTTAAGAATATCGAGAATCACTTGTGGAGCTTTTTCTTTTTTAATGGCAAAGCCTGCTACGAAACCAGGCACCAAAGCACAGTCATAAAAAACCCATCTTGGCATCGCCATATCTGAAGCGGAAAACGCCTTGGCCTCAAATCTTAAAATCTGATCCGCAAAATCCACTTCACCCATATGAAGAGGATTCTTATAAATGGGCTTCATCGGAAACCAATCCAAATGAAAACGCCGTCCCGGCCCATGAATTCGATTTTCTTCCCGAACGAAGACATACGGCCTTATGTCTTCATCTCCCATCCATTTTAATTTCTCATGCTTTAATAATTCTGAATTATGGCTCTTCACTTTAAATAACCTACCACGTCTTCCATAGAATCATAGACCTGATACAATTGGTCGAGAGATTGAGGAATCATCCGGGCTTGGACCATGAATTCTAGACTTTCTAAAAAAGGGGTCCAAAA
>CAZWVK010000175.1:0-4275 GCA_964636785.1 uncultured Pseudobdellovibrionaceae bacterium
TCTTTCTCCATTCTCAATTTAGAGTTCCGGGAAAATTTCTTCCTCAGAGAGGTGTGCAGACCGTGTTAAAATATCTACACAGTTGGAATTGTGAGGGAATATTCACAATGCATTTACAACTCGCTTATGAGTTTTTTATTCAGTTCCTGCATTACTGAAGTCACGAACGAAGCGTAAAAGGAGGACAACATGTCTTACAGTTTAGGATTCGACAGAGACTCAGTACTTCAAGATTATGAACCAATGGATATCAATGGAATTGAAGATCTAATATTTGAATATGAACGCGATCGAGATCTAGAAGTTGAACTGGAACCATACATCGACCTCACCGATCATTAGATCGGAAGGTCTTTAAAAAGAATAAGATTTAAGCTTCGCTGATTGTCGTTGGTACGAATCGATAACCTCGCCCATGCACCGATTCAATCAGATCCGCATGAGGTCCGAGTTTCTTTCTTAGTTTGCTCACATGAGTATCAACGGATCGTGAGTACACATGCACATCTTCTCCCCAGACTTCGTTGAGAATTTCATCTCTTAAAACCACTTCCTCTGGTCGCTGAGCAAAAAGCATCATCATTTTAAACTCGATCGATGTGAGATCGGAGATCTCTTGACCTTCTTTTGTATAAAGCAAGACCTGCTGCTTTGATTTCAAAAGTTCAAGCTCTTGCCAACGATAAGAGTCGCCTTCGACTTTCAGTTGAGAAACTGTTCGAAGCCGCGCTTCCACTCGCGCCTTGAGCTCTAGCGGTGAAAATGGCTTTGTGATGTAGTCATCCCCACCCGCAGAAAATCCCATTAATTTTTCTGACATCTCTCCATGAGCTGTAAGAAAAAGAATTGGAGTTCGCTTTCCTTTTGGACTTGCGGTAACTTCCTGACAGAAGTCATAACCACTTCCATCAGGAAGTTCGACATCCAAGAGAATCAAATCGAAGTCTTTTGCAGACACTTCTTTTTTGGCTGTGGACACATTAGGTGACCACACCAATCGTCCGAGATTATCTAGAGCGCTTCTTACAACGTGGAAAACTTCCTGGCTGTCTTCTACAAGCAGTATCTGTTTCATATCTCTCCTCTACCTTTATTGACACCCTTAAAAATAATTCCCTATGTGTTCCCTTGGCTTACTGACCCTGTTATACCACCTTTTGAAAAAGGAGTCTTTCATGAGTCAACTCGTTATCAACTGGAGCGAAGAGCTCCCGGACCCTACTCTAAACGATTTTGTCGCAGGATTTCAAGAGAATCGCGAAAAAGAAATAACACTTCTGAAAAGACTTCTCGACGAAAAGGACATGGATGGTCTGCGAAAACTGGGACATAACTGGAAAGGCTTTAGTCGTCCCTACGGTTATCTTGCATTAGAACGCTTAGGAATTGCTCTGGAGAAAGCAGCGCTAGCTGGCGACATAACCCAATGCCAGAGCCTGTTTGACGACTTTCTGTTTTATATAGAACAAAAGCGATCTCGTCTGAATCTAAAAAATACAGACTAATTGTTAATTTTTTTACACAATTCATCTTCGCTTTAAGTGGAGTGTAAGCCTGCGGTAATATCGTCACAGGAGTTCAATGCTTAAAAGCAAAATTTTCTCCCTTTTTTTACCCTTTCTTGAACGCTTCCGAAGCGCTCTTAGCTTCACTGTCTTAAGTCTTTTCATTGTTTTTCTAAGCCTTATCACCTACATCGGTGTCAATTCTCTAGTCACACGAGATATGCGCGCCCGCCTGGACATGGAAGCACAGGACGTTCAGCGCGCTTATGTTGATCGGATTCAGTCCTACGCAGATACTCTCTTGAATTTAAGAGCTTTTATTTCACGGATGGGAATTCGAGATGCGAAAGACTTCAAGAACCTCATGTCTGAAATGAAGGTTTTCGATTATTACACTGGAGTTTCGGCACTCTCCATTGCCGTAGTTTATCCACTCAGCGAAAGGGAAAAATATGAAAAACTTTTAGGTCTGAAAACTCACAGCTTAAATAGTTCCGAAACGACAGCGGACGATGACTTTAAACTGGGTTCAGCCATTGTGATCACTGAGCCGGAAACTCATAAGAGCATAAGAAGCATAGGCTTTGACCTATTTTCTGAAAAGCATCGTAAAAGCGCTTTATCACAAGCGCTAGCCTTGAATACTCCAGTTCTTTCCTCCCCTATTATTCTACTAGGCGATCACTTTTCACCGAGTAAAACTTTGGATCGATGGGCGTTCAATATGATGGTGCCATTTCAAACCGACAAACAGATCCTTTCGGTTCAAGATACGCAAATTTCAGGAGTTTTAGCGGCGTCATTCCGATTTCAGGTTTTGATTGATGAAATCTTCGGCCCGCCCTCACTCGATAATGAACATTGGAATTTCATTTTATCAACCGAGGTGGATGGGGAAACGTTAACCTTATATGACCGATTCGACCCTCAGAAAATTCCCTCAAAACTTTCTTCAAGTAAGAAGTTCTCTGTTTATGGACAGATCTATAAACTGACCGTCTCGCCGCTTCCGGCCTTTTTCAATAATTCGGATCGCTACCTTCCATTGGCCGCTGCTTTAGCCGTCTTGCTCGTTGGCAGCCTAATGCTCTTGCTTTACCGATCAACTCTCAATCAGCTTTGTGACGAGCAAGAAGCTCGTATCCGTTCCAGACGAACTCATGAAAAATTAAAACAGCAAACGACTTTGCTTTCAAAGTTGAATCGCTTTGGAATGACTATCTCCAAACAGTTTGATCCTGAGATTGTCTTGCAGAAATTTTTTGAGTTCGGTGAAAAAGAAGACTTTGAATTCGTCTCGATTTTAAGGGAAATGGAAGATTCCAAGGACCTCGTACTTATAACACCTGATAATAAACTTCAGACCTCTATTCGACTTGAGGAAGTGAATGAGCTGTTTGGTGCAGTTAATCGGATTGGCCGCAGTGACTTGGATTATTCACCCGACTTTTTACAGGAACTTCGACTCACAACTTTTTCAGATTGGCAGATCATTCGAGTCCGATTCAACCAAAGATCCTCATTTCTAATTATTGGTTTGAAGTCCGACTCCATTGAAGAAGCAGATATTGAGCTTATGAAGAGCACCTTTTCACAGCTTGTGGTGGCGCTGGAGACGGCAGTTCTTCTTCAAAAGGCAGAAGAGGGCTCACGCTTAAAAACCGCATTCCTAGCGAATATGAGTCATGAAATCCGCACTCCATTAAATGCGATCCTCGGCTTCACTCAGATTTTGACTAAGTCCGATGTTTCCGATGAAAAACGTTTACAGCTGGTGAGCAATATCGAAAAAAACACCGGGCTCCTTACTCGCCTTATTGATGACATTCTGGATATCGCCAAAGTTGAAGCTGGAAAAATTGATATCGCTCCTATTAACACTTCACTCGAGGATTTACTGAAAGACACTCAGGATGTCTTTGACCTTCGCGCGAAAGAAAAAGAGATTCAGTTTAAGATTGAATTAAAAACTGAGCTTCCCCGTTATATCCGAACGGATGAATATCGCTTTAAGCAGATTCTTTATAACCTAATCTCAAATGCCATTAAGTTCACAGATCGAGGACAGGTGACTGTACGGGTCTATAATGAAATTCGGCGCGACAACGCAAATCTCGTTTTTGAAATTGAAGACACGGGAATTGGGATTGCGAACGAACTTCAAGGGAAACTATTTTCAGCCTTTTATCAAGGGGATCTCTCAACAACACGCCGATTTGGAGGCTCGGGTCTGGGCCTTACTCTTTCAAAGAGGCTAGCAAAAGAGATGAATGGCGATATCGAACTTCTATCTTCAAAACTAAATAAGGGCTCTATTTTTTCTTTTCATATCGAGTGTCATTATTTGGCTGAGCAAGGATTCTTTAAGGAGCTTCCGCAAAACAAGTTGTTCCTTGAAACTTCGTCCAGGCTGAATCTCATTCGCGCCTCTTTTGATGAAGATAAGCCTCTCACCGATCGAAACATCCTACTGGTCGAAGACTCCGAGGACAATCAACTGATATTTACTCACTTTTTAAGACAGGCGGGCGCCAATGTTGTTGTCGCAGTGGACGGCAAAGAAGCGTTGACGCAAGCAAGACAGGTGCAGAATTTGGATTTGATTCTCATGGATATTCAAATTCCATTCATTGATGGCCGTGAGGTGACTAGGACTCTTCGCAAAGAAGGACTGGAGATCCCCATTGTAGCATTAACTGCTCACGCTCTTGAAAGTGAGAAACGCAGCTGCCGCGAGGCCGGCTGCAATGCGCAGATTACAAAACCAGCA
>CAZWVK010000176.1:0-4212 GCA_964636785.1 uncultured Pseudobdellovibrionaceae bacterium
GGCTACAGGCTGAAGTCTGAGGTTAAAACCTGTCCACCGAATCGGGGCAACTCCACAACCTTATTATCCTCTAACAACTCTACAATATCTATTAAGTCCCTAATAGACCTTGAAATTCGAGAAAATGAATAACAGATAACCGTTTTAACCTCTCCTCTGTGAACGCATTCAAACAATGAATTTAATCCTGGGCGGTTCTTTTTTGCTCCAGAAACGCCGTTGTCTTCAAAAATCAATACATCATTTGGATCAATGGACCTTTGACTCAGGAAAGCGTCAATAGCTCTTCTTTGAGCATCTAATCCCTTATCTTGTTTTGCCGTACTAGATCTCAAGTAAATTGCAGTTTTCATTCTCACCCCCATAACAGAATCATAATGCATAGCATTACATAATGTAAAACATTTTGTTATTACATTTCTAGATTTATTATTTTTGTATGAGGTGGTTGAAGTTTGAAGAAAAAGAGAAAAGGGATAGATCTCTAACGATAAGAGTTTCGGAAGAATGTCTCGAACGCATGAGTGAGATTCTTAAATTTCTCGAAAAGAAAGATAAGAAGAAATATTCTCAAGCAGACTTAATAGATCAACTCATCAAGGTTGCACATCGGGAAATTCAATAGGGGGGCATGTACTTTGGCATGAGTATAGAACCTTTTGTATGTGAGAGCATATTTGAGAAAAATCAGAAGCCAATATTCTAAAATAAAAGAAATAAGTTATTACATCTCTAATACAATTCCAGCCGAAGAGTGTATTACGCAATCCATGTTAATACATTTCTGAAATTTTTTAAAAAGCTAATACACACTTAGTACATCTATGTTCTTTATGTAAAAGACACCCCAAACGAGTGCGTGTGTTCACATGAAATTCAGAACTTCCCTAATAATCCTAGTGACCTAACAAGTATTAATTCACTTACGACTTAAGTTTTACTTTATCCATTTTAAAAAAAAATTTCTGAATACGAAAAAAAATTTGCGATTTTAAAACAAATAAAGATGTGGAGAGTTTTTCTAAAGGAATCGTAATGGATAATACACTTTTGAGTTTAAAAGAAACTGCTGAATACCTCAAGTCTTCAAGGGCATGGCTTTATAAAGCACTTTCATCAAAAGCGAAAAGATCCACATTACCGCCTTTTTTGAAAATCGGATCACGCTATTTTTTCAGAAAGCAGGATCTCGACGATTGGCTCTCAGGGCAACTGAACGCGCCTACAAATACTGACTCAAAGACTCAGTAGCTTCGGAACCCATAGGTTCTTAACGGGGACTATTTTTTCTTGGGTCAGCAAATAGACACAAAGAAATTAGAGAAATGATTCTCTAATAATTTTGCTTTTCAAAGACAGGAGGTCTTTATGAATGAAGAAAAGAAGCTAGGAATAAATGAATTAAAGCAGACAATCACGCCATCTGAGAACAAATTTAAAAAAGCTTTGATTCGAAGACTGCAAGCAGAAATGATTTCTGGTGAAATTGGGCATAATCAGTTCTTACCCTGTCCAGCTCATATCAATAATGTTCCAAGGGATCTTCATCGCACGTTAAATAAGTATTTGCTCTATTCAGGACACCAAATATTTAGACCGGATTTCATTTTCTTAAAATATGGGATTTGCATTGAAATTGACGGCAATATACACGAATTGAATGAGATCACTTCCCAGAGAGATCTCCTAAAAGATCTTCTTCTTTACAAAATGGGAATAACAAACTTTAGAATTCCCGAAAGAGACATTTATAGCGAAGAAAACCTTCGGAAAAGATTGGATGAAATTGTCCAGTACATCAAACACCTAGAAGCCAAACCTAAAAAATTTAAAAGATTAAGAAACAGAGTAAAGAAACAAGTTTCCAAAGCTCGGAAATCTGTCTCATCCACCCTTTGGGCAAAGCTTCAATATCGACCGCACTACTACCCAACGCTTTACGTTAAACGTTCCTGCCTCAAACATGGCGGCTATTCCTATGAAATCTAGCTAGATCATTGACTTCGCAAACAATTTCAACTACTTATAAGTGCGAGTAGGGAGTTTGTTAGCCTCCTGGGCTTGAAGACCGCGTTCAGTTTTGGAAAGACATTTACACCAAACACACAAGCTTCCAAGGAGTTCTTCACGACTCTCGATATGTGCATCTAGTTTATGGCCAGGTCGATTTTTCTGATTTGCAAGAGCTGAAGAAAGAATCCCTTTCACGTTTTGAGCGAGAGAAAGAACGCAGAATCAATACTGCGAAAAAGGCGATCGTTGAGCGTCTTGAGAAGCTTCAGAATCCAAGCACTCTTGAGCCTCTATCGCCGGAAGATTTAAAGCTCCAAGAGATGTTTGCGAGTGTGGATGAGGAGAATAAATATATTGCTGCATCAAAGCCAGGGCGACTTCGATTTCAACTTGGACAGCGGGATATCTTCATCAATGGCATTCAGCAGAGCGGACATTATATTCGTCAAATGGAAGAGATTTTTCGTGAAGAGGGCTTGCCCGTCGAATTGACCCGGATGGTTTTTGTTGAAAGCTCATTCAACTTAAAGGCCATGTCCAGAGTGGGTGCAAGTGGCATTTGGCAGTTTATGCGTTCAACGGCAAAGGCTTATTTGCGAATGGATGCAAACCTGGATGAGCGCAATGATCCATTGTTTGCCACCCGGGCGGCAGCAAGAAAACTTCGTCATAACTACAAAATGCTCGAGGACTGGCCGCTGGCCGTCACGGGTTATAATCATGGTCCTTATGGCATTCTTCGTCTGTCCAAAAAATTAGGTTCTAAGAATATCGCTGATTTTGTGGATTTCAGAAAAGGAAGTTTTGGTTTCGCATCGGCTAGTTTCTATGCCAGTTTTATCGCCGCACTTGAAGTTGAGCGCGAGGCTTCAAGACACTTTGGTGAGATCAAAGTGGGTGAGCCCATTCTTGGTGAGGTGTATAAAATCAAGAAACCATTTCCAATTGCAAAACTGATTGAGTTTTTTGATGGAGATTTGGAGCGCGCTAAAAAATTGAATCCACATATTCGTCGTGTCGCTTGGGAAAAGAAAGTGCGCTTGCTTCCAAAAAGCCGAATACGATTTGATCATAAGGCGGAAGAAAACCTAAAAGAGTGGAAAGAAAAAGATCAGTTCATGTTCTCAACGCGAGCAACATAAGGAAGCTGGCGAAAATAACCCTGATAATCGAGCCCATATCCAACTACGAAATCATTTCCGACTTCGAAGCCCACATGGTCAATGGGACAGTCCTCTTTGAGAGCGGCTGGTTTGAGAAGCAAAGACGCTGTGGTAATGGACTTGGGCTCTTTGGACTGCAAATGCTTTTTAAGAAAATTCATTGTTAAGCCGGTGTCGACAATGTCTTCGATCAGTAAAACATCTTTTCCTTTGATGGATGTCTGCAGATCCATCGTGAGTCGAACCTCACCGCTTGAGCTTGTTCCATCCCCATATGAAGATGCCCCACAAAAGTCACAAACCAAATCCAACTCGATCGCACGGATAAGATCAGCGTAAAACAAAAAGGAACCCTTTAAGACTCCAACAGCCACCAATTCCTTGCCGGCATAATCTTTGGTGATTTTTGCTGCGATCTCTTTGATCCGTTTTTGGATTTGGTCTTCGGCTATGAGGGTCGACAATTTTAAGTGTTCCATTCCCCATTCCTATCAAGTCCATTTCGCGATGTCTAGGCTCAGAGTGGAGAAACCGGGTCGACGACCAATAAAAATCGGTGTATGCCTGGGGCCTTTGGAGGATGAAGACCCATGGCAAAGAAGGCGGCTAAGAAATCAGTTAAAAAATCAGCTAAAGAATCAGCTCAAAAAATCACGAAGAAGAAGGTTTCTAAAAAGGCCTCATCTTCGGCACTTAAAGTGGGTGGGAAAGTCAAAGATTTCACTCTTCTTCAGACAGGGGATCAAACCTTTCAGCTAAAAAGTCGACGAGGGGCGATTACAGTTCTTTACTTTTATCCCAAGGATTCAACTCCTGGCTGTACGGTGGAAGGGCAGGATTTTACGCGACTTCACAAGGATTTCCGGAAGGAGAATGCTGAAGTTTTCGGAATTTCCAGGGACAGTTTGAAATCCCACGAAAATTTTAAAAGTAAGCAAAATTACACCATCGATCTTTTGAGTGATCCGGATGAGAAAGTTTGTCAGCTCTTTGGAGTTATCAAAGAGAAGAACATGTATGGCCGAAAGGTTTTAGG
>CAZWVK010000177.1:0-4198 GCA_964636785.1 uncultured Pseudobdellovibrionaceae bacterium
ACTCGTTATAAGGACCAGCTCCCATATGCATTGGCGGCTTACAATGCAGGTCCCACACGTTTTTCTCGTTGGCTTCAGTCGAGCGGGATTGAAATCGGTGAAGATGATCTTTGGGTCGAGGAGCTTCCATGGTCCGAGACCAGCTTTTATGTGAAATCCATCCTGCGCAATATTTTAATATTTCAGATCCTCGACCAAGGTCAGCTGAAGGTGAGCTCACCTATTTGGCAGATTTCTTCTGAAAAATCCTGAAAAAGTTGCGGGTTTCTGAATTCGCAGGCTAGACTGATTGAATGAGCCAAGGAGGTTTCATGGTTGGGCATTTTCGTCCCTTTTTAGTATTGTCTTCTGTTGTTTTGTTAAGTGCCTGTGCCACCACGCCTCGCTCTCAAAAAACTTCATCCACTCAACGTCCGCAGTCTTCATACAGTGATCTAGAGCGGCCTCAAGCGCAGATTTCAGAGAATGAAAGTTCCTCTGAAATGGTAGAGGCGAATGTCGATCGCCCTTATCAAAGTAAATACGGAAATGTGTCCCTCGATCAGAACAAGCATGTCGATAAGTGGATCAATTACTTCACCGGAAAAGGAAGAAAGCACATGGTTCGCTATCTGGCGAGATCATCGCGCTATCTTCCCATGATGAAGAACACTCTTCGTGAAAATGGTCTTCCTGAGGAACTCGTATATGTGGCTTTGATTGAGTCAGGATTTAGCCCAGTGGCTCACTCTCATGCCAATGCCGTGGGATATTGGCAGTTCATTCGTGGAACCGGAAAACGTTACGGCTTAAGAATTGATGGACTGATCGATGAGCGCCGTGATCCGGTTCTTTCGACAAAAGCTGCGGCTGAGTATTTTAAAACTCTTTATGGAATGTTTGGTGACTGGCATTTAGCCCTTGCTGGATACAATGCTGGCGAAAACCGAGTTCATCGTGCGATCAAACGATTTTACACGCGTGATTTTTGGAAGCTCTATAACCAAAGACGCTCGTTTGCATCTGAAACAAAGAACTACGTTCCAAAGTTCATTGCAGCAACTATGATTGCAAAAAATCCGGAGAAATATGGATTTACAGATGTCGAGTATCAGGATCCGCTTTCTTACGACACTGTCGCTTTGAAAAACCCAATCTCTTTGAGTCGCTTGGCGCAAAATCTAAGTGTGGAAGTGGATGAGCTAAGGCTTTTAAATCCGAAATTCCGTGGAGACTATGTTCCAATCACTCGTGGTCAGCAAACTGTGATTCGCCTTCCTGTTGGACGTGCCAATGACGCTTTGGCTGCAGTTCCTCTGAGTGTTTCTTCTGAACCTAAAATGGTTGCGACCAATGAGTACTTTTACTATCGCATCCGTCGCGGTGATAACTTATCTGTGATTGCAAAGAGATACCGAACATCGGTTTCAAAGCTTCGCAGACTGAATAATCTTTCCAATCGCGCTATCTTAAGTATTGGTCGAAGACTTAAAGTTCCAGATCCGGGAGGAGCCGCTCTTTACTCTCAGAATGGTGCAAAAGCGAAACCGGATCGCAAGCAATCTTCTGTCGCAAGACGATCCGTCAGTGTGCATGTGGTAAGACGAGGCGAGAACCTAAGCACGATTGCTCAGCGCTATGGGACTTCGGTGTCGAAACTTTTGAAACTCAATAATTTGTCACGAAGATCTATCATCAAAGTCGGACAGAGAATCAAGGTCAGAGGGGAATCCTCGAATAGAGCCAATTCAAAAAGCTCAAAGCCTAAATATCACATCGTTCGAAGAGGCGAGAATCTCACAGTGATCGCCTCAAGATACGGAGTGACTGCGCAGAAATTAAAATCCTGGAACAATCTAAGACGCTCCACCATTTACGTTGGCCAAAAACTTCACCTCAAGAACCACGGCCCCGACATCGCCACCAATTAAAAGGTACCAGTGCGGGCGGCGAGCCTTCTTTTTCCGATATGCACCGCATATCGGAAAAAGAAGCAGGTACCTTCTTACCGAAGATATTTCTAGAACCAACGGCCTGAATTTGACTAGGTTTGGGTTCCTCTGCTGATTCAATTCCTCACCTCCTATAAACTAAAAAGGTGATTCGAAGTGCTACGCTCGTCATATTTCTACTAGCCTCAACCGTTTATGCTAAAACGGAGATAGACTGCTCTGTTCGAAGTCTCACAAATAGCTGCACTGAGTTTTCGGAACCTCAAGGTGTTGACCCTTGGGCGCAGACAGAGCCCACTCAGGAAATAGAGCCCGTTGTTAGCGGTTATTTCGATTCATCGAGCGAGACGTATGCCGAACTTCAACAAAAAATGAACGACGCTTACTTCTTTGTTCAAGCAGACCTCTTGAGCAGCCTTAAGAGTGGGTCAAACCTCTTTAAATTGGCCGTATCAAGTCCAGCCAACTTAGGAGCTCTTATGAGCTTTTTTGAGCTGGGTGAGGGGCAGCCCTACGCTTTTAATCAGTTTCGTCTGCCGTGGCCGTCGACCAGTGATTTACAAAGCGATGTTCGAGATGTGGATTTTGAATCTTTTCGCAAAGACTATTTTGAGAAGCTCTCCGCAGATGAAAAAGCCCTATTGAAGTCCGCGGCCACGAAGATTGCGGACACCACAAAAGAAATCCAGGCGAGTTATCCGCCAGCCAATTATGGTGGAAGTGTCGGGACCTCTTATTTGCAGTCCGATTCCAGTAAAAGCTCAAAAGAGAAAACCTCACTGCTTGCCCCAGCCAATCAAAGTCTAGGCAAATCACAAATAGAGCAGATGAAAGCTGAACAATCCAAGCGATTTCAAAGTTTAGTGGATCAGGCGAAGAAATTTCTAATTGAAGAAATTCAAGCGCGCCCATTACAAGGAAATGCCTCAGACCGGGATTTGTTAATCACGAAAATTCAAGCGATCAAATTCAGTGGAATAGAAGGTCCCACCCATTCCACAAACTGTATGCAGGATCAGCTCAACGCTTTTTACATAAGGAACACCAACTCGATTACGATCTGTTCTGCTTATACTCAGGAAAGTGATGTCGCTGCGATCTTTGCGATTGGGCATGAAATAGGCCATGCCATAGATCCATGTTCCTCTTACGATAAAATTCACACGACTCATTTGGAGCCTGATTTATTTATGCAAAGACTGAGTGAGGAAGACTGGAAACTAAGTCGCGAGCAAAAGCAAAGCTTGGCTAGGGAGGCCATCAGTTTTGACGGACATTTCTACAATCTGGATACCACTCTACCTGAGTCCTCCATATCAGAATTAGAGGAATCCGGAATTCTCGAGCCTAAGTACACTCGAGTTGGTAAAGTTTATCCCTTTGATACGACTTACCGCTGTTTGAGTCGCCATCACGGATTTGCGACTGGAAAGGCCAAGGGAACGATGCAGGAAGCAAAGCGAAAGAGGATCCTAAAGGATACGGGCATTTCACTTTCATCTCCTGTCGATAAGCTGCGAAAAGACTGTAGCGATAGTGAGATGACTGAAGTCATGTCGGATGTCTTTGGTGCAAAGGTTCTGGCGCGCTTTGCCGGAGCCTCAAAAAAGACAGCGCGAAGTGACCTTCAATCCGCTCTGAGTCTATTTCTGAAAGGAAATTGTCAAGGATCCACGTCTGGATTTGAGAGCAATCATATTTTTGATTATGAGCGAGTTGAAAAGACAGTAACGGCCGATCCTCTTATTCGTGAAGTTTTCGGATGCAAAGAGGTGCAGGGAAATCACTCTTACTGTTTGAATCAGTTTGGGAGTGTAAAGGTTCAAACATCAAAACCCTCATCCCAAAGTGGCGATTCGAAAGGTCAAAGGTAAATGAAGAACTTTTCTTTTAAGTATTTGCTCTTGGTTATTTTCTTGCCCTTTGTCAGTCTTGCGGACGCAACCGTCCTTTCAAAATCTTCGGATTTAAAAATCCATTTCGGTTACACATCCTTTGATGAATTCTCCTTTCAAAAACGAAAGGGCTACTGGGAGGTTCACTTTAAAGATCGAAATATCAGAACTGGAGAGCGAATCCGCAAGCGAGCTTTTCCAAATAAAATCGCAGAGCAGCGGATTTTTCAGCTGGAGTATTTGTTAAAGCGTTTTCAAAAAAAATTGGTTTCAAAAGCAAAAGTGGTTTGTGCTGAGAACTTCATTGTAGAAACGAATCACCTTAAGAAATCAAAAACGGCATATTGTCTGGATCATTTAAATGAAGGGGAA
>CAZWVK010000178.1:0-4164 GCA_964636785.1 uncultured Pseudobdellovibrionaceae bacterium
GATCTGAGCCATATATAACATCGTTATCTATGGCAATAGCGCGATCCCCAGGCACAAGAAACCAATTGCCGCTGTGCCGGTCGGCCTGACCAGTGATGAAATCCAGAAGATGAAGCTTTTGATCCGAATAGGAACTGTAAATAAAGCTCTCATCCGTCTGCTTAAAATCCTTAATTAAAGGGTGAACTGAGATCAGCGAATTCTTATAAGGCCTTACAACAGTGACTGGAACATTATGAAAACCAAGCGCATGACTCAGCCTATAGACAGCTGCATCTCGTAAAACATCCGGACCGATTCCATCGTCAATGCGTTGTCTAATAATAACACTCAGTCCGCTATCTAACTTAGCTTTGCGCACGGTCGAACGTGCAAGGGGAAGATACTCCTCCTCAACGATGTTTTCGGTTTTAAGGCGCAGTCGCAATTCATTCTCAATGCGCTTGGCCTCCTGATCAAAATCAAATGCATAAAGAGCCCAGATTTCTTCTTGAGGTTTGTTGAGCTTTTGATACTCACCTCGAAGCTGATTAAAACGGGCCTCGAACTCATCCACGTCAAAACCCTCATAGGCCGCCAAGGCCTCTTTTTCGAGGGCATCGAGCCTTTCAAAATACACCTGTGCCCGAGAAGGGCACGGGATTGTCAAAAGGGTAAACAGCCATAGCAAAGCTATCGCAAATATGCGGTTCATAACCCTTAAGATTGCAGAAACCTAGCCAGCTAACGCTCTAAGCCGCGGAGCCTTTTTTCGTGGTCTTCTTGTCTGCGATAGATCTGATCATATCCATCTAGCACGACTCGGTTTCTTGAATTTTGCTCTTCCACAAGAGCATTTGTTCGGTGAATGGCGGCAATGACCCTTTCGAGTTTAGAATTCATTCCATCAATCTTAGAGTCCATTTTTTCAAATTTCGCATCGACGAGTGAAAACCGGGCACTCATCTCTGAACGAAGTGAGTCGACTTCCGAACGAACAGACCTCACATCTAAGCTAACCGACGTAATCTCGCTCTTAAGTTCGCTCTTCACGCTCGAAAGCATTTTTTGAGTGACCGGGATTCTGCTGGATCGCAATGGGACTCTTTTCATTTTTTACCTCGGAAAAGCCAATAGGCTATCAGGTGGGATTAACAAATTAAATTTATAACTATCCGCATCTCGGACGATTTATACCGTTACTATCGCCTTTGAAGAAAGACAGCTATATTGAACTCTAAGCTGCAATTCGAGTGCCTTCTGCTACTATAGTGCGCTTGCGATCAGAGCGCCGCTAGGCTCACTGCACGGAGGCGCTCCAGTTTTCATGAACGTTTCCCTAAACCAGGTCTGAACATGAACAGCCTCTTGTTCATAGAAATCATGATCGCTATTGAGATCGGCTCCTCGATAAACCACTTGAACATAATGAGCGAGCTCATGCGCAAGGGAATCATCAATGTAGCGTTTGACTTTCAAATAATAGCTTTCTTCATCAAGGAGATAGATCTCATTGAGCTCAACAACATACACATTTAAAACCGCACTTGGTCTCATCTTCCATTGTTCTTCAACGGCATCCTGAAACTGCTCCAGCGGAATTTCGCTGGCGACAAAAACGTTTGGAAATGGTTTGGATGGATCGACTGGATAGCCCATTCGATGAGCAACAGCTTCGAATGTGCATTTTGGACTATACGTCAATGGCATTGGCGCTGCTTGCGCCATTGGCGTCGCAATGAATATCGATAAAATTAAATGAAGCATCCCCACCCCCCGGTGTCCCCGAATTGAAGCGAACTTAAGCGCTCAAGTCGGGAGCCGTCAATTTAGCATTTTTTATTGAAGCTATTAGCCAAGCTGTTAAAGCGGGCTCTTGAGCAATGTATTGCAATTCAGCGGTAGGAGCTGGTCAGAGATGAGCTCTTCTAAATTTTTATTTTTATCAATCGGAATTCCTTGCTCCAGCTCTCCATTTTTAAAGCGAAAAAAATACCCACGATTAAAGAAGAACTTCGAGGATAGAAATTTAAATGCCGGAATGAATCCCGTCAAAAGTGCACCCAGACCGGCTCCCAGAGTGACAGAACTGAATGCCGCTTGAGTGGCTGGTTCATCAAGAAGCATGGCTGGAAACATCAAAGCGCTCGTGACCGAAGCAACCGTAATAACTTGTTTGAGATCAGGAATTAAATAGCTCCATTTGAAAAATCTCTTGCGATCAAATTCATGAGAAACTTCTGGAACATAAGAGCCATAAATACTTCCATTCTCTGCGCCAAAAAAATCAAGTATCACCTTGGCCCGTAAGGCCACACTTTCAGAAGGTCCACAAAAAACAGAGCAGCTATTTAAAATAATCTGAAGATCCTCACTGGCGTAGGGGAGAAGAGGACTAAGTGCCTCATTGAATTGATGATCCACACCGCGGCTCTCAACTTCACCGATATGACGAAGAGTTGTTTTATGACCCGAATCCTTCGCATTGAGAGTGCCGCCGTGAGTGTCGATAATTAGAACTTTGAGCTCTTCACCACTCTTTAAAATATTCTGAATTTGAGCGAGAAGATTTTCTCTGACCCTTTCTTCATTCCATTTGTGATCAGGAATAGAGATACGACGATAGGTGAGCTCTGGCCTTAGAATTTTAAAGATTCTTTCAAAGAGGTCTTCGCTTCGTTTCGGAAATGCAAAACCATCTTGAAAGTAGATCTGAAGAGCAATCTGTTTTGTATTGTCATTTGCGGCTGCGGTAACTGAACAGGAGCCGCACAACACAAATAGCAAGTAGATTCGAAAAATCAAATGCACTAGAACTTCCCCCCCCAGTTGGATTTGTACCGCTTTATGAGTGTGTTGAATCTCAATTATTGGATTTTGAAAAAATTTTAGCTGATCACTGGCTTTTGTGATAAAGTTGAGTCATGTTTAAGATCAATTCTGAAGATGAATTATTGGGAAGTTTTCGAAACATTGATCGCGATCAGGTTCAACTTCCATCCGATTTAAAATTTCCGCTTCCGGTGAGAAATTATTATTCCTGGCTCGAGCCATCGGGGCACCGGGCTTATTTGGTATTTGAAGATCCAGAGAATCAAAAACTTCTTGGAGTGGTTTTTCGCAGGACGAACACCGCTTCCGATCATGGCCCGGTTATGTGTGACTGGTGTCACAGCGTTCGAGGACGGGGTAAAGTCACAATGATGACGACCGCTGTATCAAAAGATCGCCAGGTGGGCGTGTATCTGTGTGCGGATTTAAAATGCGATGAGGAGTTGAGAAAGCCCCCTGGGGTGAATGATCTTCGGGAATCCCTCGATATTGGCGAACGCACATTCGCACTGATGGAACGAATGAGCGAATTTGTTAAGAGGAACTTGTTTTAGTTCTTATCTCGTCGCACTCGCCGGAGCAAAAGAAGTCACACCAGAGTCCGAGTTGGAAATGCTTCGCTCTTTATAGTCGTCATGGCTTTCTTCGAGATTCGCATTGGTGACATCTTCTGGGCAGTGTAGGTTGCAAGTTCCAGAGACATACGTGGCATTGGAGCCGTCCTCACAAACTCGTGCACGCATCGGGCAGACCAATTCATTATTTTCACTTTCTAATGGTGCGAAGAGATTAGAAATCGGAGGACGAGGAGGCGCAACTCGAGGAAGCTCATTTGTGACTGGTGGTCTGGGAGCGATAGCGCGTGGGAGTTCATTGGTCACAGGAGGCTTTGGAGGGCTCACGCGTGGACGTTCGTTGGTATAAGTGCCATTTGAGCTTCCGGAGATCGTGTTCTGCGACAAAGCCAAATCTCCAATGGTCAGAGAGTAAGCCAATAAACTGATTTTCCATAGTCCTGTGTATTTCATGAATCCCCCGTTTAAAATATGTCCCCAAACTGTATGGGAAGCTGCAAGCTATGCCAGACCTGAGAACGAAAGAAGGGACGTCCCATTGTTTGAATTCATGACACTGTCTAGAAGTTGATCTGCGTTTTCGGACTCATTGGTGAGATTTGGAGTGTATCTATTTGAGATCAAAGTGGTCTTGTCGCGATAAGGAAAAATAAGCGTGCAACCGTTTTTGTGTTAGAGTCAATCCTATGGAAAATATCTGGCGAAAATGCAGTGTCTGTAAAACTGAGATCCCCGTGAATGCAAAATATTATCAATGCAGTGTTTCGACCTGCAATGG
>CAZWVK010000179.1:0-4141 GCA_964636785.1 uncultured Pseudobdellovibrionaceae bacterium
CATAACTAAAACGACGTCGCCTGGCTTTTTATAAGCTTTGATTTTTTCGGCCAGGTCGCGCCCATTTTCTCCGAGGAAAACATCTCTTCCAGCTGATTTAAGTGATTCGGCGACTTCTTCTGATGAAAAGCGCTCGTTTTCCGCGATTTTTGAGGTGTCAAAAGGCTTCGCTAAAAATAAGGCATCTGCCCCTTTGAACGCTTCTTCAAAGTCCTTCTGAAAAACTTTGCGCCGTGAGGTGGCGGATCTTGGTTCGAAAACCGCTAACAATCTTCGATTCGGATATTTTTCTCTCATAGCTTCTACGGTTAAACGCACAGCCGTAGGATGATGCGCGAAATCTTCAATCAATGAGTAATCCGCACCTTCAACCAAAACCTCTTGTCTTCTTTTGACGCCTTGAAAACTGGCGAACGCAGACAAGACTTTTCCCTTTTCCCATTTCAATGTGTCCGCAAGCGCATAAACACCAAGCGCATTTAAAGTATTATGTTTCCCAAACATCTTTAAAGCGATATCACCCACACTTTTCTTTTCACCCATTGAATCTCTGCGGAAAACTCGAAATTGATTGCGTCCAAACACATTTTCTCGATCGCTGATCGTGTAGTCCCCTTCACTCAAACCAAATGAAAGCTTCTTTGCTTTACAAAATGAAAGAAGGGATCTGATGTTTTCGTCTTCAGCGTTATAAATCAAAGTTCCATCTTCTGGAATAAGCTCCATCAAGGTTTTAAAAGCAGCCTTCACCTGATCAAGATCCTTATAAATATCCGCATGATCAAACTCAATAGAAGTCAAAATCACATGCTTTGGTTTATAATGAATAAACTTTGGCACCTTATCGAAAAAGGCTGTGTCGTACTCATCGCCTTCAATGACAAAGGAATTCTTTTGAGGCGCACGAAACGAAGATGGAAAATTCAAAGGAATTCCACCAATTAAAAATCCAGGAGCTTCGCCTAAATTCTCCAAAGTCCAGGACAGTAAAGCGGTGCTTGTGGTTTTCCCATGCGTGCCACTGATCACAAACGACTCTCGATCCCCAATCACAAACTCGCCCATTGCTTTTGGAAGAGAGGTGTATGGAATTTCTGAGTTCAATAGATACTGCGCCTCTAGATTGGTTCTAGAAATCACGTTTCCGACAACCACAAAATCAGGAGCAAATTCTTTTATGTTTTCTTCTTTAAATCCTTCGAAAATAGGAATCTTAAGACTTTCAAGCATGGTGGACATCGGAGGATAAACATTCTGATCACTTCCCGCCACCACATGACCCATGGATTGCAAAATTCCAGCGAGTGAAGCCATAGCCGTTCCACAAATTCCCATCAGATAAATTCGTTTGTTTTCACCAATATTTCTCATTTCAAATCTCCGAAAAAATTCCTCTTTAAAAAGTTACAAAATCAATTTCGCTGCAATATCATGAACCAGTGGTCTAAAATGTCTAAACAATTCAATCTCTCTTCCGTAGTAAACCCGGTTTGAAAGTAAAATCACTCCGAAATCTTTTTTCAGTGAGTACCAAAGTGAAGTCCCCGTAAATCCAGTGTGCCCGAAGGAAGAGTCATCAAAAAAACGACCTGAACTGGATGCTCCTTTGGTGGGCTTCCAGAAAATATATCCGAAATCACCAATACTTCTTTTTGTTTTTCGCTCGGTGAAATCGAGTAATGTTTTTTGATCAAATCCTAATCTGATCTCGCCCTCTTCACTGCGAAGAAGAGCTCTTAAGATTAAAACATAGCGCTCAACATCTTGAATGCGTCCAAAGAGACCTGCGTGTGGGGCCACTCCACCTAGTGCAAAAGCGTTGTCATCATGAACTTCCGCCTGAATCTGTTTCTGTCTCCATTCAGAGAACTCCGTAGGCGCATAAAGCGATTTACTAAAACGAGACCTTTCATGATTTTGAAAATGAAGACCTTTGAATCTGAATCGCTCGCTCACATCCTCCCAAAGTGAAAGCAAATCCTTTTGAAAAAGCTCTTCCGCCAAAAAGCCAAGGAAAAACAAATCCAAATCGGAGTAAATCGCTCTTCTTTCATTTTTATTGGGAGCTTCTGTGCTTAAGAGACCACGAAGCTTCTGCCAGGCTTCTTTATGTTTAAGCCCTTGACCGATCAGCTCATAATAAGGCTTCCACCAGGTCACGCCACCTGTATGGGTCAAAAGCTCTTCGATCGTTGTAGATCCAGCTCCATTCCACCAAGGGAGATAATGGCGAACCTCATCCTTCACATCCATTTTTGATGCATAGAGCAGCCTCATCCAAATGGGAGCGGTAAATAAAATTTTGGTCAGTGACGCCAAATCGAAATAGCGATAATCATCACCATACTCCCAGCGAAAACGAACCTCTCCTTTGTAAATCACAGAGAGTTTTATCGAGGGAGCATAAAAACCAGGATCCCCTACTTTCTGAACCAACTCATTGTTAAATTTCTGGGATAAGCCTTTTAAAGCATAAGGCATTTAGGCCTGTCCCCCGGTCTCAACAAGGAGTGAACCCTTTTCACCACCAGAAAGAACAGCATTTGTGTTGAATGGAAGAGTTCTTTGAATGGCTCCATGACCTGCTGGAAGGCCTTTGAAAACAGGAATTTTTTGAAGACGTGCAAACTCTGAAACCACTTGAGACCAAATCTGCTTGCGCTCACGATCATCTCTTAAAACCAAATCCCCAAAGATAATTCCCTTAGCACCCTTTAAAACTCCCGCTTGAGTCAAGTGCACGAGCATTCGATCCATGCGATGTGGACGCTCTCCGACATCTTCCAAAAACAAAATCTTATTCTTTAAATCGATCTCAAAAGGAGTTCCAATAGAGGACTGAAGAACCGCGAGGTTCCCGCCAACCATTTTAGCTTTTACGGTCGACTTTTTTTGAGCTCTTGAGTTCAAAGGTCTTAAATTTTTAAACTCCAACTTCTGAACATCACCAAAAAGAATCTGCCGAAGTTCGCGGTATTCAATGGGCTTGAAGCGCCCACCACCGAATCGATCAAGAACGGGCGAATGCAAAGTGGTCCATCCCCAAAACTGATTTAAAAAACTATGAATGGTTGTGATATCTGAATAGCCAAGAAAAACCTTCTGAAGCTTGGGTCTTTTTAATTTTCTAAGCTCAGGCAGTAAGCGAATCGATCCATACCCGCCGCGAATACACCAAACCGCCTTTGAATCCGGTGCTCGAAGCGCATAAGCCAGATGTTTAAAGCGATAATCATCGGAATTTGAAAAAAGAGATCGGCCTTTGAATAAATCTTTAGGAACTCTTGGGACCAAGCCCAGCGATGATAGATAGTTTTTAGCACCTTCCAGCTCTTCATTGGAGCATCTAAAACCAGGTGCCACCACATCAACCACATCACCTTCCTTAAGAAACGGCCAAGACGATCCTGATTTTAAGTTTTTGTTGGTCGATCTGCTCATGCCCTTTATACTATCGAGGGCCTAAAAGGGTGGCAAGAACAGTCTAGGAGGAAAAACTTGAAAGCACTTTGTATTGTTTTGCTTTTTACTTTTTCCTTCGCTGCCAATGCGGATTTGGAGCGCGTTCAAAATGATTCACACGAGGTCAATTTAACTGTAGGAACTTTTCTTCCATGGGGCGGAGTTCCTGGAGTCAAAGATCAATATCGCATGTGGGGCGTGAATTATTATTTGCCCACATCGGTTTGGAACCTTGAGTTTCAATTCCTCACTGCACGTGGAATGGGCGCCGTTTATCATGTGGGATCAATTGGCACGCGATTGGACTATTTGATTGAGAAAACTTTGGAAGTTTTCTTACTCGGCGGACTTGATTTTCATTCCTATAAGGGCGCTTCCACTCAGCGAAGAAGTTATGACTACAATCAAACTTTTGGGTTTCACTTGGGATTTGGTGGATTTTTCTCAATCACAGAGCGTTTAAAGCTTCGCGGAGAGCTTAAATTTCACAATGGTCCAGGAAAAACCATTTATGTGGGAATTGGGCCAAGTTTTTTATTTTAATGCTCGGTCCATATGAGCGTTCTACACTTGCCAATTTAAGCAGAATTTCCTAATTTAGCGTTTCGCTTTTTTTAGATGGCGAGTCGGCGCGTGGCGCAGCCTGGTAGCGCATTTGCTTGGGGTGCAAAAGGTCGCT
>CAZWVK010000180.1:0-4098 GCA_964636785.1 uncultured Pseudobdellovibrionaceae bacterium
CCATGAATTCTAGACTTTATAAAAAAGGGGTCCAAAACCCCATGTAGTTATAAAAGAGAAAAGGCTTGTTCTTTGAAAGCTCTGATTCAATGGCTTTTGCGCAAAGCACATCGGTGATCTCATCCAAAGTCCCAATGCCTCCTGGAAAAGCGATAAATGCATCTGCAAGCTCAAGCATCTTATTCTTTCGCTCACTCATTGAACTCACCAGGACTTTTTCAGAAAGCTCATTCTGAACCACCTCAGTGAGGATATCTATTTCTGGAATCACTCCAACGAGCTGACCATTTGCACTTAAAACACCCTTTGCCAGCTCGCCCATGCAGCCACAGCTTGCTCCACCGTATACGACCTTAAATCCACTCTCGGCGAGGCCTCTTCCTAAGAGATAAGCCTCTTCCTTAAATGCAGAAGAGACTCTGTCACTTGAGCTGAGAAAGACCGCAACCGATTTCATTTATTTTTTGGGTCCAATCATTTCTTCGGGTCTTACGGCTTGATCAAAACTCTTTTCATCCATAAGCCCTAAGCGAATCGCCTCCTCTTTGAGAGTGGTGCCACGTTCAAAAGCGGACTTTGCGATTTTGGCCGCATTGTCATACCCAATATGTGGATTGAGCGCAGTCACAAGCATAAGAGAATTTTCAAGATGAGCTTTGATTTGCGCTTCGTTGGCTTGAACCCCATCCACACAGTTCGCTTTGAAGCTCTCACACGCATCGCCAAGAAGTCGAAGTGAATTTAAAACATTAAAAACAATCAATGGTTTAAAAACATTGAGTTCAAAGTGTCCTGTTGCGCCCCCCACACTCACGGCCATATCGTTTCCAATCACTTGAGCGCATACCATCGTCATCGCTTCACTTTGAGTGGGATTGACTTTCCCAGGCATAATCGAACTGCCAGGCTCATTGGCTGGAAGAGAAAGCTCTCCGATTCCACAGCGTGGACCACTTCCAAGAAGACGAAAATCATTGGCAATCTTCATAAGGCTGCATGCTAAAGTTTTAAGAGTGCCAGACATTTGCACCAAGGCGTCGTGTGCCGCCAAGGCTTCAAATTTATTTGGTGCACTTCGAAATGGAAGCTTGGTTTCATCTGCAATAAACTGGGCGGCCATCTCGGCAAAGTCGGGATGAGTGTTCAGCCCTGTTCCCACAGCCGTTCCACCAAGAGCCAATTCATAAACACCACCGAGTGAGCTCTCGACCCGCTTGATTCCGTTCTCAAGCTGAGTCACGTAACCAGAAAACTCCTGACCTAAAGTGAGCGGGGTGGCATCCATCAGATGCGTGCGCCCTATCTTAACTATGTCTTTGAACTCATTTTGCTTTTTTTGAAGCGAGTCTTTGAGAGCTTTGAGTTTCGGCAGAAGATGATGAACGGTTTGTTCACCCACTGCGATGTGCATCGCTGTTGGAAAAGTGTCATTGGAACTTTGGGCTTTATTCACATCGTCGTTGGGATGGATGGATTTATCTCCTATGGTTCCACCCATAATCTGAATCGCCCGATTGGCAATCACTTCATTCGAATTCATATTGGTTTGCGTACCACTCCCCGTCTGCCAGACGACCAGTGGGAATTCACCATCCCATTTTCCTTCCATCACCTCAGTGGCGGCAGCCTGAATCGCATTAGATTTCTTCGCATCCAAAAGACCGAGTTTTTCATTCGCGCGCGCAGCTGATTTTTTAAGAATCCCTAATGCGCGAATCATCTCTCTTGGAAAGCGATCATGGCCGATCTTAAAATTCTCAATGGACCTTTGCGTTTGCGCCGCCCACATCCGGTGAGCCTCCACTTTCATTTCACCCATACTGTCTTTTTCAATACGAAATTCCACAGTTTTGCTCCTTAATGTCTTGGAAAATAAGGACTCATCATATAGAGTCCTCGCCATGAAGTCACTTGGCAAATCAACTGCGAAATTCTGGCTGATGAAGTCTGAGCCTGACACTTTTTCCATTGATGATTTGAAATCGCATAAAACCTCGTTATGGGACGGTGTCAGAAATTATCAGGCCCGAAACTTCATGATGAACGACATGAGGCCTGGAGACGAAGTCTTGTTCTACCACTCGAACGCCACACCACCAGGGATAGCTGGACTTGCTGTGGTTTCCAGATCAGCAATCCCAGATCCTTCTGCTCAAGATAAAAATTCAAAGTATTATGATCCCAAGGCGTCACCAGAAAAGCCGATTTGGTTTTGCGTGGAAGTGAAGTTCAAAAAGAAATTTAAAAAGCTCATTTCTTTAGATGAACTTAGATCTCACAGAAAATTATCCGAGATGCTTGTCCTTCGTCGCGGTCAAAGACTTAGTATTCAACCCGTCACAAAATCTGAGTACGAATATATTTTGGAACTTGCAGACTGTTTATGAATTCGATTTTTATTCAAGTGGCGCCTATGGAGGGCGTTGTCGATTTCAAGGTTCGCGAACTTCTCTCTGAAATCGGCGGCATCGATCGCACGGTCACCGAGTTTGTCCGTGTGACGAATCGCCTTTTACCACCCAAGACCTTTTTTAAATATGCACCTGAACTTCAAACGAAGTCCATGACCCGCTTTCACACCCCGGTCTTTATTCAGATTCTTGGCAGTGATCCCGTCGCGTTGAGTGAGAATGCCCATTTGGCTGTTGAGCTTGGTGCTTGTGGAATTGATATGAATTTTGGCTGCCCGGCCAAAACCGTCAATCGCCACGACGGAGGCTCAACTCTTCTTAAAAATCCAGAGCGCGTGTTCAAAGCTGTTGATGCTGTTCAAAAGCATGTGGGCGCAAAAGTTCCAGTGACTGCAAAAGTACGCCTTGGCTTTGAAAACAAAGATTTACATAAGGAAATTGCTCAAGCCGTTGATAGTGCAAACGCCTCTCAAATCGTAATTCATGCGCGAACTCGCAACGAAGGATATCGTCCGCCAGCACATTGGGAATACATTGCGCATATGAAAGAGGTGGTTAAAACATGCCGCGTGATTGCGAACGGCGATATTTGGAGTGTGGAAGACTATAAGAAGTGCGTTGAGGTTTCAGGAGTCAGAGATGTAGCACTGGGGCGCTCCATTGTTGCTAAACCCGATCTCGCTCTCGAGATTCGAGCTTTTCAAAAGGGTGAACTCAATTATAAGCCCCTCATTTGGACGGAAGTCTTCAAAGGCTATGTTTGGCCATTATTTGATCACTACTTTCAACAGTCTCACGCCCTGGCCTGTGGACGGATCAAGCAGTGCTTAAAGGCATTGTCTCGCAATTACGCGGAAGCTGGGACTCTCTTTGAAAATATCAAAAGAGAGACCCACGGAATGAGACTCAAGCAACGCTTAACTCAAGAACTCGCCTTGACGAAAGAGGTTTGAATTCCCATGTTTATAATTGAATCACTCGAATTAGGAGGCTCTATAAATGGCTCGCGTTGAAATCTACACAACCTCGTTTTGTCCGTTTTGCGTTCGCGCAAAAAACCTTCTTCAATCCAAAAACATTGAATTTGTAGAGCACAATCTGGATGGCAAGGATGAAGAGCTTCGAGCACTCAAAGAGCGCACCGGTTGGAGAACTGTACCTCAAATTTTTATCGACAATGAGCTTATAGGTGGTTTCACTGAGCTTGCTGCAAAGGATGCACGCGGGGAATTGGCCGGACTCTAGGTGCCCAAAAAATCTGCGAGCTCTTCATCCAATTCGCTTGGAAGCATGTGTGATCCTTCGAGCACTAAAATCTCAGATTCCTTCCCGTTAATGACGGTTCGACTTTCAAGCTTTGAGCCAAACTTTTTTTGAAAGCTTGGTGGAACGAGTTCATCCTGATTGGCTATGACCAGATCCACTTTCAATGCTCTCGAAAAATGTGGAACTAAAGTTTGAAGATCCAGGTCCCTAAGACCTTTGACAGTGGATACAGCGGAGACCACCAGCGCCTCTTTGAGCTGATCATTCCATCCTTTGGATTGAATGATCTCATCATGACTGAGTTCATCCAGGTGTTCTGAAAACCGCTGACTCAGATAAGAATTTAAGAACATCAGATCCACCAGCGGATCATTCAGCGAAAGATATTGATCAATCCAGAAAGATTGAATTCGCCCCGGCC